>JAHEFC010000404.1 GCA_024640385.1 Sphingobacteriales bacterium | reverse complement strand
CAGACCCAGTGAGCCAAATCCCTGGGCAACCGTATCACTTTGTACATCGCCGTCATAGTTCTTGCAGGCCCATACGAAATTACCATTCCATTTCAGGGCGCTGGCCACCATATCGTCAATGAGGCGGTGCTCATAAGTGATACCGGCAGCATCGAACTGGGCTTTGAATTCTGTATTGAAGATCTCTTCAAAAATATCTTTAAAGCGACCATCGTATTTTTTCAGGATGGTATTTTTGGTGCTCATGTAAAGCGGCCATCCTTTTTGCAGGGCCATATTCATACAGCTGCGGGCAAATCCACGGATACTCTCATCCACGTTATACATACTCATGGCTACACCGGGGCCTTTGAACTGGAACACTTCATGTTCGATCACCTTTCCGTCTTCACCTTCAAATTTGATGGTGAGCTTGCCTTTACCGGGTACTACAAAATCAGTGGCACGGTACTGGTCGCCAAAAGCGTGGCGGCCAACAATGATTGGCGCATCCCAGGTGGTTACCAGTCGCGGGATGTTTTTGATCACGATGGGTTCGCGGAATACGGTCCCGTCAAGGATGTTACGGATGGTGCCGTTCGGGCTTTTCCACATCTGCTTCAGGTTGAATTCCTTTACCCTTGCTTCGTCAGGGGTGATGGTAGCGCATTTGATACCCACGCCATATTGCCTGATCGCATTGGCAGCATCAACAGTCACCTGGTCGTTTGTCTGGTCCCGGTATTCAACTCCGAGGTCGTAGTATTTGATGTCAATATCAAGATAAGGAAGTATCAGTTTTTCCTTGATGAATTTCCAAATGATCCGGGTCATTTCATCTCCATCCAGTTCAACAACCGGATTTGCAACTTTGATTTTTTCAGCCATGAATTCTTTGTTTTTGGGAGCGTGAAGTTAGTTAAAATTGGCGGATTGGCGGATTAACGGATTGTCGGATTTTAATTGCGATCTGTGAATGAGAAATCCGTCAATTCGTCAATCCGCCAATGCGCCAATCATCCCAACGCCACATCCAGCACCATCATTACAATGAACCCGCCTATAAAGCCCAGAACGGCAAGATCGGTGTATTTGTCCCTTTGGGTTTCGGGGATCACTTCCTCCACCACCACGTAGATCATGGCCCCTGCGGCAAAGGCCAGGGCAAAGGGAAGGATGGGCTGCATATGGATCACGGCAATGGCTCCAATAACTCCGGCAATAGGCTCTACGATAGCTGATAACTGCCCGTACCAGAAGCTTTTCAGGCGACTAAGGCCCTGCCGGCGTAAAGGAACAGAAACGGCCAGACCTTCGGGGAAGTTCTGGATCCCGATTCCAAAAGCCAGTGCGATGGCTGCCGGAATGCTGGCTTCAGGCATGCCATTGGCAGCCGCGCCAAAAAGTACGCCCACTGCCAGTCCCTCAGGAATATTGTGCAGTGTGATGGCCAGGATCAGGAGGGTGGTTTTTTTCCACTGGGTTTTCATCCCCTCCGTTTCATCTTCTCCGAAGTTGATATGCAGGTGGGGCATATATTTATCCAGCAGGAAAATAAACATTGAGCCTACAAAAAAACCTACAGCCGCGGGAAGCCATGGAACCGAAGGGTAGAGGCGTTCCGACATCTGGATGGCGGGGTTCAGTAAAGACCAGAAACTGGCGGCCACCATCACACCGCCTGTGAAGCCGAGCATAATGTCCAGTACTTTCCGGTCAATGGTTTTGAAAAAGAAAACCAGCGAAGCTCCCGCAGCTGTCACCAGCCAGGTGAATGTGGTAGCTGCCAATGCCGCCCAAACCGGGCCAATATCATGTACTATGCCTTCCAACGCCGTCATGATCTCTCAATTTTTTTTACCCAGATATGCCTGGCCACCTCATTGCTCAGAATGAAGGGTTGCTGCCTGCCGATCCTGATCTCCAGGCTGTTGTCGAATGCAAACTTTTTCCTGACCTCCAGCCTTGTGCCTATTGAAATATTGTTGTGCTTAAGAATATCCAGCATGTCAGGAGCCTGGTTGCCTACATGGCATACTTCCATGGAATGATTCAGCGGGATAACGGTGATGGATACCCGCTCATGGGTGGCGATCTTCCCATGCTGGTCAGGTATGGGATCCCCATGAGGATCGAACCTTGGAAAGCCAAGGAATTCATCCAGTTTGTCTATCAGCTTCTTACTGGTTACATGTTCAAGCTGCTCAGCCACATCATGTACTTCGTCCCAGCTGAACCTGAGTTTCTCGGAAAGGAAAAACTCCCACAGCCTGTGCCTCCGGATGATCCCCAGGGCTACTTTCCGGCCCTCCGTGCTCAGCCTGAAGCCCTGGTATTTCTCATAATTCAGGAGTTTTTTGGCTTTGAGCTTTTTGAGCATGTCAGTCACTGAAGCCGGACGGGTTTTCAGTTCGGCCGACAATTCATTGGTGGTCACCATGCCTTCTTCACCCTGCAGGTGATAGATCGCCTTGATATAGTTCTCTTCGCTGGTAGAATAACTAGTCAATTGAAAAAATATTTTAGACAAGGCTAAAAATAAAGTAAAAAGTTAAAAGTAAAAAGTAAAAATTTGTCTGGCGGGCTTTTTACTTCTCACTTTTTAGTTTTTACTTATCTTGACCTCATGTTCAGGCCCCTTATCTGTCTTGTCTTGATCACCGCATTATTTTCCTGTAAACAGGGGAAGAAGAATCTCAGCACTGATGAGAACATTACCGCGACTGAGTTTGTAGAATCCTTTCCGGAACTGATGCTACCATATAGCTTGCACGACAGTGCTTTGGACCGCAAACTTGGCGACACTGCCCTGATCAGCAATAAACTGGTGAAGGCATTCATACCTGATTCAGTGTATAAAAGGGATTTCAGAAATGCAAAGCCCAAATTCTATGTGCTTGGAAGGGCGATGGATAAAAATGAGGATAATTACCTGTTGATCAAAGCTGCAACAAAAGAAAAACAGGTGGCTTATTTGCTTTGCTATGATAAAGATCACGCATTTAAAGCAGGGATGCCGCTGGTCACCGGTTCAGCAGAACGTAATATTGCATCCGACGGGGGCCTGGATAAAAAATTCACTATCATAAAAAACAGGCGAAAAACTGCCCGCGACGGGCAGGTATACTATACAAAAAATGTATATGTATATAACAACGCAGGCACTTTTACACTGATCCTGACTGAGTCTAATGAAGTGCAGGGAAACGACGAGATTTTCAACCCTATTGACTCAATGGCGATGACCTTTAAAGTTTCCGGTAACTACCTGAAAGACAAGAGAAATTTTGTTACTGTCAGGGATGGCGCCCGGCAGAACCGGATCCTGTTCTTTGTTCATTTCGAAAAAAACGGCGGCGAATGTATAGGAGAACTGAAAGGGGAGGCCGACCTGATTCAGCCAAATCTTGCCCGATATTCCGCACAGGGCGACCCGTGTTCCCTTGAATTTAAATTTGATGCCAGTAAGGTAACATTGACAGAATTAAGCGGTTGCGGAAACCATCGCGGGATCAAATGCTTTTTCAACGATAGTTATCCCAAAAAAGCCGTCAAAGCAAAGAAGAAGAACCAGGCCAGGACTAAATAAGTGCCCATTTTTTCCACTCATAGTGTAAAACTTACATATTCACAATCTTATTAGGTTTTTTGCGTTAATATTGCGCTCTCTTAATCAAAGAAGGAAACCCAGACCATGTCTAATTTTCGTGAGTTTAATGTGCCCTATCCCATAGACCCAAGGTATAACACAAAAGTAGCTTACTTCTCGATGGAGTTTGCGATCCACCAGCCACTTAAAATTTACAGTGGCGGACTTGGATTCCTTGCAGGGTCGCATCTACGAAGTGCCTACCAGTTAAAGCAGAATCTTATAGGGATAGGTATTTT
>JAHEFC010000403.1:3374-3868 GCA_024640385.1 Sphingobacteriales bacterium | reverse complement strand
CTGAAATGAATAAGCGGGGCTTAAAACTGGGTAAACAACGCAAAGACGAATATGTAAACAAGCTTCTGGAGTTTGAAACCAAAGGCGGTGATCCGGAAAACAGGTTCCTCGATAAATTACTGATCTCTGCATTGATCGAGGCCCGGAGCTGCGAACGGTTTAAAAGGCTCAGTGAAGGATTGGATGATGATTATATGAGAAATTTCTATCGCAAATTCATGGAAAGCGAGGCCGGGCATTATACACTCTTTATTGAACTGGCCGAACACTATCTTCCCAGGGACAAGGTCCGTAAAAGGTGGCAGCAATGGCTGGACTATGAAGCGGGTATTATGCGTTCGATGGAAGTCAGGGGCGACAGGGTTCACTGATCCCTGAAATGGTCCAGGTCACCCTGCCAGTCAATAAAAGGATATTCTTCTGCCAGCCGTATCAGTGTATCGAACTGCTTTTTTCTGAATTTTTTATGTGCCTCAGAATCCGGTTGAAAGGGT
>JAHEFC010000403.1:0-3364 GCA_024640385.1 Sphingobacteriales bacterium | reverse complement strand
GATCTCCTCCATCGCATTCAATGTCTCCCTGTCCATACAGGCAGCAACAAATTTCTCCCATACATATTCTGTTGCCTGGTAGTTGGGATGGACCATGTCTTCGGAATAGAAACGATAATCCCTGAGATCATCGATCACCAGTTCATAAGCAGGGAAATAATACAGGTTGGAAAACTTATCAACCAAGTGGTGCACTGCCTGGTTGAGAACAGCCTTACTCCTGTTATTCTCGATAAAGCCATCCCTTAAATGCCTGACGGGACTGATAGTGAATATGATCTTAATGCCAGGATTAAAAATAAATAACCGGTGGATCAGATTGTCAAGGGCAGTCAATACATCTTCCACCGCCAACAATTTTTTCCTGAACTTATCTGCCGGCACTTTATGGCAATTGGCCACCACATCCCCGTTCTCCAACTGGTATACCCATGCAGAACCGAGTGTGATGATCAGCCATTTAGTTTTCCCCAGAAATTCGTGGGCTTCATTCAGGGAACTGTTTACCATGTCAAGCAGGGCATCGGGGTCAGCATGTGAGAACCTGGTGTGATGATCCCAGCTGGTCCACCATTCCTGGGTCTTGAATATCATGGAACGATCGTATGGACGGCCGGTAATATATGAGGTGAGGGACTTTGTGATACTGATGGGGTTGAACATAGTACCACTGGGGTTGATCAGGGCGCTGAACCTGTTATGGAGAAGCTTCTCTCCCAGGTTGTCAGAAAAACATGAACCCACCAGCATGATGGGGTCCTTGATATTGATCTTTTCCGGGAATGGCTTGACAATAAGTTCTCTTCTGAAATCCATAGTTCATATAAAAATTTCACGCGAAACCTGGATGGCATAATGCAGGGCATCCAGGTCAAGCTCATCATAATAATCTTTAGTCTGCAGGTAAGATATCATGGCAGCCGTATCCATATTGCCTACCAGTTCGTCATCGGCCATTGGGCAACCTCCTATTCCGCCAATGGCGCCATCGAATCTCCTGCAGCCTGCTTGAAATGCCGCATCCAGTTTCTCTTCAAGCTGAAAAGGTGTTGAATGAAGATGGACCCCTATTACCGTGTCAGGAAATGCGGGGATCGTTGCCGATAAAACATCGGAGACAGCTGAAGGCGATGCCATGCCTACTGTATCGGCAATTGACATGATCTTTACACCAAGGTTACTGATCTTCTGCATCCATCCTGCTAAGATCTCCTTATCATAAGCATCACCATAAGGGTTTCCGAAGCCCATGGAGAGGTATACTACGAGCTCTTTACCATACCTGGTGCAAAGGCTTTGTATATCTGCCACCCTCACTAATGATTCTTCCGGACTGCTGTTTGTATTGCGATGCTGGAAGGTAGGAGAAACTGAGAAGGGAAATCCAAGATAATGGATATGGTCAAATCCGGCAGCTTCGGAGGCTCCTCTTTCATTGGCCACAATGGCAAGCAATTCGGATCTTGAATCACCGGCATGAAGCTGGCTTACCACTTCTGCAGTATCTGCCATTTGAGGGATCAGTCTGGGAGATACAAAACTGCCGAAATCGATCGTGTGAAAGCCTACTTTCAGCAATGCATTGATATACCTCACTTTGTCTGAAGTTGGAATCATTCTCTTCCAGCCCTGCATGGCGTCACGTGGACATTCTACCAGCTGAAATTGGTTGTTCATACTGCAATGTACAACGGAGCTCTGAATTAGTAAGAACCGGGCATCTTCCCCCTGCTGAAATGGCCGATCCTTTCATGAATAAGATTGAAGAATCTTGAACGTGTTCTTTCTCCTACTTCACTGATCAGGGACGACCGCTTGATGATATTGTTCATGAACTCTTGATTATAATCCACGAATGCAGGGGTTGAAGTAAACACAAAATTGATGGCGGCGTGATTGACATATACCAGCCTCAGGTCGCCGGCCTTCGCAACTATTGTATTATCGCCTACAAAAAAATCATTCACATAAAGTTTATATGCCGCATCTGGTGCTGATGCTTTTTTACCGGGCATGAATTTTCTTCCCGCGCTGGCCTGCTCCTCCATATGACTTGTCATTTCGTGCAGCTTGCCGTATATGATATCCAGGTCACTGTTCGATGCTATCATGTTTGTGTCTTTATAATACTCAAGCTGCCTGAGATCGTTCAGAATGTTATCTGCATTGAGTATTTCGGCCGAAGGAATCCTGGTATAGAGTTCTGCCACCCGGATCGCGAGCTCAGCCAGGCGAGGCGTAAGGATATCCAGTGAAAATTTCCTTTCTTTCATGGCTTCAAACTGCATCTGAGTTTTTGTCCACACAAAGAATTTGAATGCCGTCACCTCCGGATACATGAGATAATAAAATACCGGGAAGTCCTTACTGATATAATAAAGTTCTTTCTGCTCAAACTGCTCAAGTTTCTCCAGGTTGGTCAACATGGAAAGAAGATATTTTTCCAGATCGAAATCGTCACTGCTGACATAATCACCCTGGAAAACTATGCATTCTTCCCAAAGATCCAGCAGGTCGTCGAGCGAAAGATCATAAGCCTGGGCAATGATCACAAGTTCATCAAAGGAAAGTTGTTTCTCGCCTTTCAACCGGCGATAAGCACTGTCTTTACTGATGTCAAGTAGCTTCACCAGGTCCTCTGCGAGCGTGCCGGGGTTGGGTACCACGGTACGGATTTTGTTGAACAAATTGGCCTGGAGGTTCTGCATAGCTAATAATTTCCGAGTGTTTGAACCCTGTTCTCACGATAAGCATTTATCCGGTCATAGATCTCCTGAAAGAAAGCGCTTCTTTCTTTTTCATTGACCACACTGATCAAAGAGGATTTGCTGATAATATTCCTGATGAATTTATCCTGGTATTCGCTGAATACCCGGTCTGTGGTTCTGAATACATTGGTTCCGCATAAGATCAGGAAGCAGACAATTTCCCTGTCTGTTTTCAGCAGGAAGGTATTGTCGCCCACGTAAAAATCATTCACATATAGTTTGTATTCCCCGGTACTGAATGAAGGGTCTTTTCCCGGGAGAAATTTCTTCCCTTCGGTGGCCATGGTTTTGATATGATCCACCATTTTTTCAAGGCTATCGTACACCCTGTTGAGGTCATCTTCAGAAGCGAAAAGTTTGGCGTCCTTGTAGTATTCTATCTGTCTTAATGTGGTAAGTATATTATCGGCGTTGATCACTTCAGAACCGGGGATCTTATAGTAGACTTCCGCGATCTTCTGCCCCATCAGCAACAATTCATCCATATCATGATCCAGGCTGAATTTAACAGATCGCAACTGGGGAAAATCAAGCAAGGTTCTCATCCAGCTGAAATATTTGAAGGCCACGATCTCGGGAAACAGAAAATAATGATA
>JAHEFC010000102.1:4182-11025 GCA_024640385.1 Sphingobacteriales bacterium | reverse complement strand
CCCCTGAAGATCGCCTATGTTGACCTGGATTCCATCCAGGAGAAATATGAATACTATCGTGAGAAGATGGCAGATTTCGAAAAAAAGAAGGAGAGTGCCGATCGGGAACTGAACAGCTCATTCCAGAAAATTGAAAATGAAAGGGTGGCCTTTGTTCAAAGGGGTAACAGTATTACACAGGTAGAAGCTGAATCGTTCCAGCGTGATTATACACGTAAAATGCAGAACCTGGAAAACCAGAAAAGGGTTATGGAAAGCCAGATCCAGGAAGAAGGCATTAAAACCATGGAAGAGCTCAGAAAAAAGATCAACGAATTCCTCGAGGGTTACAATAAGACCCAGGGGTATTCTTATATCTTCTCCTACAGTGCAGGTTTGAATGTATTGTTCTATAAAGATCCTGTTTACAATATCACCAACGAAGTGGTTGCGGGCTTGAACGAAGCATACAGGAAAGTAAAAGACAAGAAATAAGATCTCTACCTTGTTTATCTAGTGCATTCCCCGGCTAACTTGTTAACCGGCCAACACACAAAATAAAAAAGTCCGTCTCTTCAATGAGACGGACTTTTTTTTATTCGCCAATCAGTTTTTTCATTTTTGCAATCAGTGCTGCCGCGTCTTTTTTCGCCTGTGTGGTGGGAGGCATATCGGTCTCTTGCAGTATGTCAAATACATTGCCGGACTGTGACAGCAATCTTGATCTTTCCTGCAGCGTTTCCTGTGTTTTGGGCGCATATGCTAACAAGGATTTCCTGAGATCGTAGATCTGTTTAGACAGATCATGCTGGGCCTGCAGATCTTTTAGTGGTGTTTTGACCCTGGGATCCATCTTAACTTTTAATGGCTGTGTAAAAGACTTTCCATCAACGGTCAGCCTCACGGTATATGTACCAGGCATAACAAAAGGAGCCGTCGGATTGGGCGCCGTGTTTTGATATACAGCACCTATCGGGTAAGAGGGAGCCACGTCAAGCGGGCTGTAACGCATATCCCATAGGAATCTTTTTGCTCCTTTACCTGTTCCTAATATCTGTTGCGGCCTCACCCAATAATCCGGGACATTGTCAGCCGGTTTCACGTAGGGTTTATCGAGTGAACTGTATTTACTGATCAGTGTACCTTTTGCATCAAGTATCTCTATGGTCAATTCCTTTGCAACATCCTGTTTGAGGTAATAGTTGATCACAGCACCATCGGGTGGATTTTCGCCGGCAGGTTCTTCCTGGGGAACCGGTGTATCCGTATACATGCTCCATCTTACACGCCATGCATCCTGGGGTTTGTATAGGATCACAGGAGATGCGGCCAGTTGCGGATTGATCTGCCTTAACGGCGTGATATCATCCATGATCCAGAAACTCCGTCCGTGCGTGCCTACAACTATATCATCGTCTTTGATCACCAGGTCACGTATTGAGGTAGCCGGCATATTCTTTCGCAATTCCATCCAGTTCTCCCCATCATCAAAAGAAACATATACTGCCCTTTCTGAACCCGCATACAGCAACCCCTTTCTTTTTGGATCTTCCCTTACCACATTGATCGGATCATTCGGCAGATTCCGTACGATCTCTTTCCAGGTTTTTCCACCATCGGTGGTTTTGTAAATATGTGGCCGCATGTCATCCACCCTGATCCTGTTCACCGCGGCATAGGCCGTATTGACATCAAAGTGACTGGCCTCCATCAATGAAACCTTACTCCATGATGTGATCTCTGGCGGAGTAACATTTTTCCATGACTTTCCTCCAGTCCTTGTTACATGGATCAGGCCATCGTCTGTGCCACACCAGATCGTGTTACTGTCTTTGAAAGAAGGTGCTACGGTATAGATCACACCACGACGTGGCATGGTCTTCATTTTTTCATCCGTATAGATGCCAACGGATTCCGGGATATCCCAGCCTTCGCGACTGAGATCAGGGCTGATCACGGTCCAGCTGTTACCTCCGTTCCGGGTTTTGAATAACACATTGCCTGCGAAGAAAAGGGTCTTCAGATCAATGGGAGAGAAGAGCACGGGTGCAGTTCTCAGGAATCTGTATTTGCCTGATCGCACAGCTTCGGGTGCAATGTTCTGGGCCTGCCCGGTACGTTTGTCGAACCTGGTGATCTTGCCGCCGTAGATGATGTTGGGATCCAGTGGATCCGGTGCAACATAACCGTATTCTTCAACACCTACGGGATGCCATTCCCTGTAGCTGATCTGTCCATCGTTCCCTCGGGATGCAATGCCTACGGAACCGCTTTCCTGCTGCCCTCCATAAACATTATATGGGAAAGCATTATCGGTACTCACATGATAGAATTGCGCAGTGGGCTGGTTATACCAGGATGAAAATGTTTCACCTCCGTTGACCGTGATGATAGCACCCTGGTCTGAAGCGATCAGGATGATCTTAGGGTCGTTGGGATTGATCCAGATGCGGTGATAATCGTCACCGCCGGGCGCCCCCCGGAATGCTTTCCAGCTTTGTCCTCCATCTTCAGATTTCCACGTTACCACATTGGCACTGTATACAATGTCTTTGTTCTTAGGGTCAACTTTAACTTCTGCAAAATCACTTCCTCTTCCCCAATACCTGGCATCGGTTTGAATCCTTTTCCAGTTCTCACCACCATCATCGCTCCTGTATATACCTCCCATTTCACCGGCATCTACGGTTGCGTATAACCGTGAGTTGTCTGACGGTGCTATGGTAAATCCGATACGGCCAAGGCCCTGCGCTGTTGTTGGCAGGCCTTTATCCAGTTTGCGCCAGGTTTCTCCGCCATCAGTGGATTTGAATAGGCCGCTGTTGGGGCCGTTCCATGCACCATTTTCCCAGGGCCCCTGCCTTCCTGCCCACATGGCCGTATAAACGATATCAGGGTTCACCGGATCTATGGTGACCTGGATGGCTCCCGTATTTTCATCGATATACAGAACCTGTTTCCAGGTTTTTCCGCCGTCCATGGTGCGGTACACTCCCCGCTCTTTATTCGGGCCATAGGGATGCCCTAATACCGCGATGAACAGGCGATCGGGATTTTTTTTATCAATGTCCATTCCGCCGATCTGCTGGCCGTCTTCAAAGCCCAGGTGAGTCCAGTTTTTTCCGCCATCCACAGATTTATACATGCCGTTTCCAACGGAAAGATCAGGCCGTTGAAGACCTTCACCACTGCCTACATAGATGATGTCCGGATTGGAAGGAGCGACGGCTATATCCCCAACAGAGCCCGTAGGCTGTCCATCGAAAATGGGTATCCATGTTCTTCCGAAATCCGTTGTTTTCCATACGCCTCCGTTATTCACTCCGATGTAGAATACATTGGGTTGCGTGGGCACGCCTACCGCACCAACGGTTCTGCCGCCGCGATGCGGACCGATCATCCGCCACTTCATCGAATTGAAAAGCGCGGGTTCGAACTGCTGTGCAAATGAAAATTGAATAAGAAACGAAAAAGAAATTAAAAGAAATAATGAACGCATAACTGATACTTGATTTCTAAATGTAAGCAAATCATGTTAGCGGTTTTTACTTTATCTTCCACATAAATAAAGATTGCATGGCCCAGGAGTCCAGTTTCAAACCCAGTCTTGGTTTACTTGATGCCACCATGGTGGTGGCGGGTTCAATGATAGGATCGGGAATATTTATTGTAAGTGCAGATATCGTACGCAATGTAGGCAGCGCAGGCTGGCTTGTGATGGTATGGGTGATCACTGCGGTGATGACCATCATTGCAGCAGTGAGTTATGGTGAACTCAGCGGGATGTTTCCCAAAGCGGGCGGTCAATATGTTTATCTCAAGGAAGCGTATAATCCACTGATAGGATTTCTATACGGATGGAGTTTTCTGGCCGTGATACAGACCGGAACCATTGCAGCAGTGGGGGTTGCCTTTGCCAAATTCAGCGGGTATTTCGTTCCAGCCTTCCGGCAGACCGATGAGAACATCATTTTTACCTTGGGTTCGTATAAGATCTATATTGCCCAGGTGCTGGCTATTGCGGTGATTGTGCTGCTTACTTATATCAACACCAAGGGAGTCAAGGAAGGCAAGATCATTCAAACCACGTTCACTATTTCGAAACTCCTGGCCCTTTTCGGGTTGATCGTATTCGGGTTTCTGCTTACTAAAGAAAGCTTCTGGACAACCAACTGGGAAACCGGTTTCAATGCGGCCAGGGTGGCTGATCCTTCAGCAGGACTGGAAGGTATTTCCTGGACCGGGATAGGTGGTGCGGCATTGCTTGGAGCCATCGCTGCATCCATGGTAGGCTCGGTGTTCAGTTCTGATGCATGGAACAACGTTACGTTTATTGCCGGTGAGATCAGGAATCCGAAAAGGAATATAGGGCTTAGCCTTTTCCTGGGAACCCTGATCGTGTCGATCATTTATATCAGTACCAACCTGATGTACCTGCATGTACTGCCATTGAACCAGATCGCATTTCCTGATGAGGACAGGCTGGCGGTTGCTGCCGCGCATGTGATCTTTGGTAATGCGGGCAAAGCCATTATAGCGATCCTGATCATGGTGTCCACATTTGGTTGCATCAACGGCCTGGTATTGGCGGGTGCAAGGGTTTATTATACCATGGCGCAAGACGGGTTATTCTTCAAAAAAGCAGGCAGTTTGAACAGGAATGCTGTTCCCCAATGGGCCCTATGGGCACAGTGTGTTGTGGCCTGTTTACTCTGCCTCAGCGGAAAATATGGCGATCTGCTGGATATGGTGTCTTTTGTGGTAGTGATATTTTATGTGCTGACCATTGCCGGTATATTCATTTTAAGAAGAACCAGGCCCCAGGCCGACAGGCCCTATAAAGCATTTGGATACCCCCTGCTGCCCATCATATATATTGTAATGGGGATCAGCTTCTGTACCCTGCTCATCTGGTTTAAGCCCCAGTATACAT
Organism: Sphingobacteriales bacterium; assembly: GCA_024640385.1. GTDB lineage: Bacteria > Bacteroidota > Bacteroidia > Chitinophagales > Chitinophagaceae > Pollutibacter. The sequence continues at coordinate 6,113 of JAHEFC010000102.1, read as the reverse complement.
GGCCTGGCATGATCATCACCCTGTTGGGTATCCCACTTTATTTCCTTGCGGTAAATGCCAGGAAATAGGAGTTAATTTTGCACCATGGATATAAACAAGCTGTTCGAATCATTCCGGGATATCCGGGTGGGGGTGATCGGTGATGTGATGCTGGATACTTACATGTGGGGCCATGTGGAAAGGATCTCTCCTGAAGCACCTGTGCCGGTTGTAACGCTGAATAAAAAAGAATACAGGATCGGGGGTGCCGGTAATGTGGCCCTGAACCTTGCATCGCTTGGTGCAAAAGCCTCGATCCTTTCTGTAACCGGTAACGATGATGATGGCCGGCAATTAAAGGAAATGTTTGCATCCAATGGTATCGATACATCCTACCTGATTCCAAGCAACCACCGCATCACAACAAATAAAATGCGCATCATCGCACGTAATCAGCAGATGATGCGGTTGGACAGTGAGATCACTGATGATCTGGGGACCGATGATGAGAAAAAACTTTATGATGCTGCTGTGGATTTCATCAGGGATGAAAAACCATCAGTGATCATTTTTGAAGATTATAATAAAGGAGTGCTAAAAGAAAGCCTGATCCGGTCGCTGATCGAATTGTGCAGGAGAGAAGGCGTGATCACTGCAGTGGATCCGAAGCGTAAGAATTTCTTTACTTACCGCGAGGTGGATATTTTCAAACCCAATCTGAAAGAAGTAAAAGAAGGTTTGAATATCATTAAAGACGGTGTAAGCAAAGAGTCGCTGGACCAGATCCATATTTCGTTATACAAGCATCTTTCGCATTCCATCTCATTCATCACATTGTCTGAACGGGGGGTCTATTACAGTAATGGAAAAGACAGCAGGATCATTCCTTCCCATATGCGGAACATAGCCGATGTAAGTGGTGCAGGAGATACGGTGATTGCGGTAGCTTCGCTGATCTATGCAGCCACAAAAGACATTGACCTGATGGGTGAGATCGCCAATATTGCAGGCGGTCTTGTTTGTGAGGATGTGGGTACAGTAGCCATCGACAGGGAGAAACTGTTACATGAATGCAATGTGTTATTATCCTGAGTAAACATGAAAAAATTCGGCATAGCCATACACGGCGGGGCGGGTACGATACTTCAATCACAGATGACAGATGAGCTGAGGCAGGCCTATGAACAGGCACTGCGCGAAGCACTGGATGCGGGGTATGAAGTGCTTGAAAAAGGCGGTACGGCAGTGGATGCTGTTACTGCTGCTACCGTTAAGTTGGAAGATAATCTGTTGTTCAATGCGGGGAGGGGATCTGTATTCACCCGCAAGGGAGGGCATGAAATGGATGCTTCCATCATGGAAGGCAAAGAGCTAAAGGCAGGAGCTGTAGCGGGTGTACAAAGTGTCCGCAATCCTGTAGCGCTTGCCCTGGCCGTGATGCAAAAATCGGATCATGTTTTCCTCAGTGGCGAAGGAGCTGAAGAATTTGCATTGGAACAGGGCATGAAGCCTGAGCCAGCTTCTTATTTTTTCTCCCAATTCAGGTACGATCAGTGGAAGGCGGTGCGGGATTCAGACCGTTATGCGCTGGACCATTCCACCTTGGAGGTAGAGAACCTGATGAAGGATAAAAAATTCGGTACAGTAGGGGCTGTGGCTTTAGATGTAGATGGCAACCTTGCGGCGGCCACCAGTACAGGCGGGATGACCAATAAAAAATACGGCCGGATCGGAGATACCCCCTTGATCGGTTCCGGAACTTATGCGAACAACAAAACTGCCGCCATTTCCTGCACGGGACATGGTGAACTTTTTATCAGGGCCATTGCCGCCTATGATGTTTCTGCCCTGATGGAGTATAAAGGCCTTAGCCTTGAAGAGGCCATGCATGAAGTGGTGATGAACAAACTGAAAGCCATTCAAGGCGAAGGCGGAATGATCGGCATTGATGC
>JAHEFC010000102.1:0-4172 GCA_024640385.1 Sphingobacteriales bacterium | reverse complement strand
ATGATATTTAATTCAGAAGGCATGTATAGAGGGCTGCGGGATAATACTGGCCGTATTGAAGTGTCCATTTTTAAGTAGATTGGCCGGTTAGTATGCTAGCAGAAAAATGCAGGAGATAAGCGGGGAAGAGAGGGCATAGTTGATTGCCGAAATAAAATCTTGGATTATTCGTTTCAAGAATGACATTTACCAACGTCATTCTATGGGAAACCCTAAGCTTCACCTAGTTAATCGAATTCTTGAGCATCGTAAGACGAGACGACGAAAGTTTATCTTGCCAGGCTCATTGCCAGATAGAACCAAGCCAAAAGAAGATTCCAGATCTTTTGAAAAGGGAACAGAATTTGAAGAGTTTGTTGTAAAACTTTTTAATCCGGATTACTTCACTTTAATTGAATGGCGAAGCGACAAAAACGTTGATGGTATTTTCCCAATAATGAGCAAGTTCCCTGACCTGGAATTCTATTTTGAATCCAATACTGAAAGTCTGCAATTTGCCGTTGAGTGTAAATGGAGAGAGCATTTTTTTGCTGACGGTATCCAGTTCAAAAAAAATCATTTAGAGAACTACCGGCATTACGAGAAAGAGATGCAAGTGCCAACTTTTATTGTTTATGGAATAGGGAATACGCCAAGTCACCCGCGAATGGTATATATTCTTCCTCTCCGGGACATTACAAAAGAGTACTTGCATGAATTTGAAATTGAGATTTATTCAAGAGTTCGCCCTCAGGAAAACTTCTTTTTAGACTGTCGAAGATTGATTTTAAGATAGGTCTGCTGTATATTAATTTCTTCACTGCAGCCAACCTGAGGGTACATCCATAATATTCTTGTTCAGTGAGCTCCAGGAGTGTGATTGCAGGTATTGATTTTCACTTTCCCGCTTATCTAATGCACTCCCCGGCGAGCATATTGACCGGCCAGCACACTTCAATTGAACGTGACTTTTTTGAAGCCCGCGGCGAGCAGGAAATTCTCCATCAGCAACCTGCTTCTTTTCTCCGCCAGTTGCAGAATATTTTTCTGTACAGCGCGGTATTCCATCACCCTTTTGGCTTTTGCTTTTACCAGGTTGACTGCATCAGGCGACCAGACTCCGGTTTCAGTAAAAGTGCTGAAGCCGGAGGGATTGACGATCACTTCCAGGATCTCAGCCTGGGGCAGGTGGATGGTTACGGAATCTTCATCAACATGTATGTCTGCCTCCGAAAGGTAATGCAGGTTTGTGCCGGCCTGTACGGAACCGCGCGCAACAATAACGATCCTGTCTTTCGCCGGGGCAAGCGGGTTGATCGCCATACGGGTTATGGCATTAAGCATATCTGTGCTTGGTTTCACAGAATCAACCACTACTTCATCGAAAGATGTTACTGTAATGAGTTGCGTAAGTTCCCTGATCTCTTTGATCAACACAGGTGTATTCGCGATCAAAACAGGTTTGGAACGGAAAAGGTCTTTTACGTCAGGCAGCATCTTTGTTTTCTGTAAGAGCAGAATAAATAGAGCACCTGCAATGATGATAGTGATATATTTAGTGGTGGTTCTCATTTGAGTTGGGGCATTGATGCATCGCTGAATCGGATATGTATCCTGGAATAGCCCAGTATTTTCAGGTAGTTGCTGATGAAGAGGGAAGCATTGGTTTCTGCAGCTTTTAATACACCCAGGGATTCAACGCTGTTTTTGATCTGTTTCTCGCCCTGGGCCAGTAGGGCATCTCTTTCTGCGGTAGAGAACTCATCCCTGAAAAACCCGGTTTCTTCGTATTCCACCCGCACGTCTTCGGGCCTGATATTCAAGCTGATCAGTTGTGCTTTGGGCAGCACAACACTGATCGACTTTCCGTCAATGGTGATATCTCCTTCATTGATGACTGAAAAATCAATTCCGGCTTTGATCGAGGCTTCGCAGCTCATGAGGATCTTGCGGTCACCTAGTTTAAACCAGGTCTGGTTGTCATCCGCTTTCACGATCTTGGTGACGATATATTCAACAGTGGCCAATTCGCTCATTTCCTTAAAGGCAAGCACTTCACTTATCTCTTTGTGTTCATTCTTGCAGGAGAATAAAACCACCAGAAGCATATAAGGTACAAACCTTCGCATACGGCAAGATACAAATCATTATTTTAGCCAAAATTATTGATGGAAAAATTTGCGGTCATAGTGGCGGGGGGCTCGGGCACAAGGATGGGGCATGAAACACCAAAGCAGTTTTTGCCGGTGAACGGCGAGCCCGTACTTATACATACGGTGAGGGCATTCTGCCATGCGTTTCAGGATATGAATATCATTGTTGTTCTTCCTGCTGCACATATGGCGCGGGGTATACAGCTGATCAAAGATCATTTCCCCGGACTGCCTGTCAGGTTTGTTGAAGGCGGTAAAACCCGGTTTGACTCGGTTAAAAATGGTATCAGCCTTGCCGGAGATCCATCTGTCATTTTTGTGCATGATGCTGTGAGGTGCCTGGTGTCTCCCGCGCTTATACGTGCTTGTTATGATATGGCCCTGGAAAAAGGTTCTGCTATTCCTGTTGTTGCTTTAAAAGACAGTATCAGGAAAATTGTGCCAGGAGGCTCGATCGTAGTGAACAGAGAGGAATTCAGGGCCGTACAAACTCCGCAGACGTTCAGGTCAGAGATATTGTTAAAAGCATTTACGCAGCCTTACCAGGAATCATTTACGGATGAAGCCACAGTGGTGGAATATGCAGGGGGGCGGGTGGAACTGGTGCCCGGTGAAGAAACAAATATCAAGATCACTTATCCTGCAGATCTAATGCTGGCCGAGCAATTCCTCAGGTCAAATGATCTTATCGCTTAAACAGCCTGTAAGGCCAGGGGAGGCGGTTCCATTTCAGGAAGAAATAAGGCTGGTTCAATGCACCAAATCCCTGGTAGAAGGCCGCAACGCCGGGCATGTCTGAACCTTCAAAATCAAGTATGATATCCTTGCCGGCATTTTCACGGATCAGACCGTCAATAAGAAAATGATTGGCCTGGTTTTTCCGGCCTGGTTCGGTTACTGACGACATGATAAAATATATTCTCCTGCCGTCATAAAAACAGACCGCTGAAGCCTGGAGTTCATCTTCTTTCCAAACTTCACGCAATATCACATGGGCGGGTTCGAGTGAAGCCATTTGACTGAGTGCCTGGTAATCTGATTTTTTTACAGATGGGATACGATCGCCGTATAGATCAATGTTCAGGTTAATATTCTCTGTCAGGGAATTGCCCTGAACATATCGGAGACCTGCGTTAAATGCCCGTTTCAGATTTTTTGCATGTACGGTTGAGAAGCCGGATGCCAGTGCTTCATAAGTAGTGTGTAAGGGAAGAATGAAGTTCTGTCGGGCTTGCACTGCCTGACCCTGGTTGGAGTAATTCAGATGGATCTCCGCAAAACGGTATTTATTTTTTGCTGCAAGGATGAACTGGCTGACCGTTTGCTCATCGGCTTGTCCAAAAACTCCCAATTGCTGAAGAAATGGCGGCTGATATAAATACTCAATGCCAAATTTTTTTCTCGATGTGAGCGGCATTACCGCCTCGTAATTACCCAGGATCAGGGCATTCCAGCCGGGTGAAAGTTGATCCAGAAAACCAGTGCGGGCGTAGATCAGTCCGTTCGATGATCTTTTGATCAGATCATTCCATGAAGCTTCATCGATCTGCTTTCTGGTTCTGAATTCGATCATTGGCCAAATTGTTGTGCCAGCTGTTTAAGGGACAGGTCCTGGATATTGATACTGAAACTCATCCGCTGGAAGAAATTATTCCCGGGAACAGATTTGAAATAATCGCTGTATACCCCGCTATACACAAGCGGGAAATAAAAATTCAACAGGTTGTTCAGCAGGGATACCTGTATGCCGCCGTCGTACAGGAATTTGGCCTGGTCTGAATCGTTCTTCCAAACGTCGCTATATGTGCCGGCATCAAGGAACAGCTTCAGGGGGATCTTTATAGGCAGTACACTTAAGGGATTAAAACGGTCAGGAACATCCATGGTAAGATTGATGGCCGATAACCAGTCATCTGTTTTACCCACTTTGTTAGCCAGCAGATCGGTTCTTACGTTGAAAGCACCGTCCCGGATCATGATCTGTTGGCTGGCGAATCCTTCCGTATCAAATCTGCCTATATAAGGATTGCTGTAAGTGTA
>JAHEFC010000101.1 GCA_024640385.1 Sphingobacteriales bacterium | reverse complement strand
CACAGCAGTTGGCCGCCCTGCAGAAAATCGGTGGTCTTGATGCATTAGGCACGCCGCTGACAGACAATATTTATCATGCTGGTTGGGCCTGGGCCGGCAATACGCCATTCAGGCATACCAAACTGGTGGCTTCACATTTCGGCGGTACAAGAAACCCGATGGTGATCAGCTGGCCTAAAAGCATCAAGCCAGATAAAGTACCTCGTTCCCAGTTTCACCACGTAAATGATATTGTTCCCACTATCTATGATGTACTGGGAATTACACCTCCTAAGATCGTGAATGGATTTACCCAGATCCCGATGGATGGGGTCAGTATGAAATACACGTTCGATAACGCAAAAGCACCTGCTGCTCCTAAGACGCAATTTTTTGATAATAACGGAAGCCGTGGTATTTACCAGGACGGATGGTACGCCTGCACATTTGGACCCTTATATCCCTGGATACCTGCTCAGGCTGGCCTGGATAAATGGGATTCAAAAAAAGACGTTTGGGAACTGTATAATCTGAATGATGACTATACGCAGTTCAATGACCTTGCGGCTAAAGAACCTGAAAAGCTAAAGAAAATGAAAGAGCTGTTTATTGAGCAGGCAAAGGATAACAAGGATTTTCCAATTGGTGCGGGCATCTGGTTGAGGTTACATCCTGAAGACGTGATCACTTCTCCTTATAAAAGCTGGGTTTTTGATGAAAATACCAAGCGTATGCCTGAATTCACTGCTCCTGGTCTTGGCAAGAAAAGTAATAACGTATCTATTGATGTAGACGTTCCGGTAAATGCTAACGGTGTACTATATGCGCTGGGAGGCGCAGGTGCAGGTCTTACCGTTTTTTTAGAGAACGGGAAGCTGGTGTATGAATACAACATGATGATCATCGAGAGATATACGATCGAAACCAGAGAAAAGCTTTCTCCGGGAAAGCATAGGATTGAAATCACCTCTCTGATCCCAAAACCGATGGGACCCGGAGATATCACAATAAAGGTTGACGGAAGGGAAGTTGCAAAAGGCACCGTGGCCCGTACTGTCCCGGCCGCATTCAGTGCCAGTGAGACTTTTGATGTGGGCGTTGATATGGGTTCTTCTGTTTCACTCCGGTACAATAAAAAAGCACCTTTCAGATTCAATGGAAAGATCAGCAGGGTTAAGGTGGATCTGTTGTAATTCAAAAAAACATCAATAAAAAATACAATCATGCAGAACAAAAATCTGACAAAATTCTTCCTCCTGTTTTTCTGTGTCTTTACCATTCAGTCCCTTTCTGCCCAGTCAATGAACAAAAAATCGCTGTTATCTGACCTGAATAATACAGAGGGCGTTAAACTGGATTCAAAACAAAAAAAGGATTATGAATCCATCAACAGCAAACTGGCGGATGACTTGGTTGATCTGGATAAGAAATCAAAAAATCAGGACGACCGCGATAAGGAAGTTGACAGGTTATTCGATAAAAGGGATAACGACATTGACAAGATGTTTGGGAACGATAAGAAATTCGATGATACCAGGAAGGAATTGAAGAAAACTTCCAACCATATGAGAAGGAAGATCAAGCTTACAAAACTCGTCCTCTGATACTTTAAATCAACAATAATGAGATTCATATTTCTTGTATTCACCATTGCTCTTGCCATCGGATGCAATAACAATCCGGGGCAAAACCAGACTGACGATACAGCCTCAGGCAGTACTGCAAATGCATTGGATGAGTCTGGGGATGTACTTCCTTTTCCTCCAGTACCTTCTGCTTCAACGGCAGGCCTGACGATGGAAACATCCACATACAAAAAACGTGTAGAGCCCAGGCATCTGCCTGATGATGCGCCGAATATCCTGATCATCCTGATGGATGATGTTGGACCGGGTACTGCTTCTACCTATGGCGGTGAAATCAATACACCTACTCTCAGCAGGGTAGCTAGTATGGGCATCTCCTACAATCGTTTTCATTCTACTGCCATGTGTTCGCCTACCAGGGCGGCGCTACTCACAGGGCGCAATCACACTTTTGTTGGCAATGGTCAGATCTCGGCGATCGCTAACGATTTTGACGGGTTTAGTGGAATCATTCCAAAGACTTCTGCGACTGTAGCTGAAGTGCTGAAGAATTATGGGTACAACACTTCTGCGTTTGGAAAATGGCATAATACACCCGAAGAACAGATCACCAACAAGGGACCTTTTGAATATTGGCCCACAGGATATGGATTTGAATATTTCTATGGTTTCCTGGCCGGAGAAGCTTCACAGTATGAGCCTACGCTTACCCGAAACACTACTGCCGTAATACAGGAACCTAAAAAAGGCTACCACCTTACAGAAGACATTGCGGACGATGCCATCACCTGGCTCCGTGAGCAGAAAGCATATGCACCGGATAGGCCATTTCTGATGTATTGGGCTCCCGGTGCAGCACATGGACCACACCAGGTAATGAAAGAATGGGCGGATAAATACAAAGGCAAATTTGATGATGGCTGGGACAAATACCGTGAACGTACTTTCAAACGTGCGAAAGAGAAAGGTTGGATCCCGCAGAATGCGCAACTCACTCCCCGTCCGGCATCGATGGCTTCATGGGAGTCGATTCCCGAAGCTGAGAAGCCTTTTCAGAGAAGGTTGATGGAGGTCTTCGCCGGCTTCGCAGAACATGCAGACTATAATGCAGGTCGTATCATAGACGAAATTGAACAACAGGGTGAACTGGACAATACTTTGATTTTTTATATCTGGGGGGATAATGGTTCTTCATCTGAAGGCTTGAATGGCACTATCAGTGAACAGCTAGCACAAAATGGCATTCCTACAACCATCACACAACATATCAATGCCCTGAATGAATTAGGTGGGCTTGATGCGCTTGGCGGCCCTAAGACCGACAATATGTATCATGCAGGCTGGGCCTGGGCAGGAAGTACACCCTACCAGGGAACCAAATTAATGGGTTCTTATTTTGGTGGTGTTCGTCAGCCAATGGCAGTGTCCTGGCCAAAACGTATTAAAGCAGATGCAACGCCCAGGCCGCAGTTTCATCATGTGATAGATATTGTACCAACTATATACGAACTATTAAAGATCAAAGCTCCGAGTGTGGTGAACTGTTTTAAACAGGACCCGATTGCCGGTGTAAGCATGGTCTATAGCTTCGATGATCCAAAGGCAAAGGGGACTCGTCAAACGCAATTCTTCGACATCATGGCAAGCCGGGGTATTTACCACGACGGCTGGTTTGCCAGTGCACCAGGGCCACGTGAACCCTGGGTGAGTGGCATGCCAAAGGGAATTAAGGAATGGTCACCATTAACAGATAAATGGGAGCTATATAATATCGATGAAGACTGGAGTCAGTCGAACGACCTCGCAGCAAAGAATCCGGAAAAATTGGAGGAACTGAAGGCTCTTTTCATAGAGGAATCAAAGAAGAACAAGAATATGCCGATTGGCGGTGGTTTGTGGTCAACAGCCATGTTCCATCCGGAAGATGCTCCGGCACCGTCCCTCACTGAATGGTCTTTCAATGCCCCGATTACAAGGATGCCTGAATCAGCTGCACCTAAGTTGGGAAAGAACAGTAGCCTGGTGACCATGGAAGTGGATGTGCCTTCTAATGCTAACGGTGTACTATATGCGCTGGCTGGATTTTCGGGTGGGGTTACCTGTTATATGAAGAATGGTGTACTTAGTTATGAGTTCAACCTGTTTGAAGTTCAGCGTACCAAGGTTAGATCCAAAGGCAAACTAGCCACAGGAAAGCAAAAAATAGAAGTTGAATCAAAACTTGTAAAAGGCATTGGCGGACCAATGGATATTACTTTAAGGGTGAATGGCCAGGTGGTTGGGCAGGGCCAGGTGCCCGCTGCCATGTCGCTCCACTTCACTTCCAATGCAACTTTTGATATAGGTATCGATCACGATTCACCGGTGGCACTGGATTATTACAACCAGGCTCCATTCGCCTTCAATGGTCATATCGGAAAGACAACAATCGCTTATATAAAATAGAACAGAAAATATAGCCAGTAAAAATTTTAAAATAATATACCATGAATAAAAATAACCTGCTCACCAGTTTGAGCTTTCTTCTGCTGATCGCAGTGATAACTATGGCCCATGCCTACAAGTCAAATGATAAAAGTGATCGGGTAATGGATAGCTGGCGTTTGCTGGGTTCTGTTTCAGCAGGTCATAACGGCGATCATGATGTGATCCATGTAGATGGCCCGCATGATACTTACCGGAAGTTGAAATTCAAGGTGACCAAATCTCCTTTGAATATGCATAGAATGGTAGTGACATACGATGACAAGGGCGCACCTGAAAACATCGATGTAAGAAATGAAATTCCAAAAGACGGCGAAAGCAGGGTGATCGATCTGAAGGGAGGAAAGAGAAAATTAAGAAGCGTGGAATTCTGGTTTGATACCAAGGGTATCCTGAACGGCAAAGCGGAAGTGACGCTGTTTGGAATGAAATAGAATTTTAATAAGTCTAAAGCAATACTAATGGCAACATTTTCTTTAAAGCGGACCATCGGCCGGGGAATTGCACTGGCGCTTCCGCTGTCCATCGTTATTTATGTAGTTTACAAATTCATCAAAATATTTGAAAAAGTATTGGCGCCAATTGCCAATAAATTTGGCGTGGATCATTTGTTGGGTGAACTCACTCTTACGTTTTTGGCAGTGCTGGCCATACTGGCTATCATTTTTGTACTTGGTCTCCTGATGCAGATTGACATTATTGCGGATATGCGCAAGCATGTGGAGGGATGGATATTAAAGTTCGTTCCGTCGCTCAATCACCTCAAACTGATGGCAGTTGAAAAACTGGATTTGGAAAATGCCGCTACACAGTGGAAGCCCATTTTGCTGCTAAAGGGCGATCAATATATGCCGGCATTTATCATCGAAGAGAAAGGTGAATGGATCACCCTGGCGCTGGCAAAAGCCCCAGGTACAGAGCCAAAAGATATGCTGATCACGAAAAAAACCGCGATCAGTTATCAAGAAATCTCCATGAAACAAATGCATGATTTCAATAAGCAGTTTGGTCGCGGTTACCTGTCTATTATAAATTGATTATGTGAGACTGAGTTCAAAAGGCTTCATGCTATTTTCTTTGATCGTAATGATTGTAAACTACAACATAAAAGCCCAGGATAAATCCTCGGATTCTGCATTAGGTGCGGCAGCTTCAAATGCTACAAACCCTTTGGCGTTTGTGACCAAACTGCAGATTCAGCCTAATTTTGTCTGGAAAGAAAATCAAGCAAGGCAAATTGCACTTACCACGAGAATTATTCAGCCAACTGGTTCGGTGTTGCTTCCGTTTATTAAATCCAAAGACCCCTCAAAGGTTTATACATTATACAGGCTTGAACTTCCTTTGATCAGCCAGACATACCCGGAAAAACCTTCATTAGATGCCACTGGATTAAGTGATGTATTTCTCCTTGATGTTGTTGCGTTCAAGCAAAAATGGGGTTTGCTGGGTATAGGTCCCGGGCTGATCATTCCTGCCATGAATCCTTCCCAGATCAGTGGTGGTAAATGGTGTGCCGGAATATCCGGTGTGATCTTAAATACAAAAACAAAAGGACTTCAGTTTGGTGTACTTGCTCAGCAGTATATCAGTTTTGCCGGAAGCAGTAACTCGTCTTCCAGGAATTTCATGTTGTTTCAGCCAATTTTTAATAAGGTGCTTAGGGACGGATACTTTTTTGGAGTTAGTCCGATCATGTTATTTGATTGGGAAAACACCAGTTATTCCGTTCCCTTATCAATATCGCTTGGAAAAGCATTTGCCAAAAACCTAAGTGCATTTATTGCACCTCAATATATGATAAGCGGACCCAACAAGGGCGATGTCATTTTGCAATTTCAACTGAATGCTATGTTTCCACCATCGAAAAAATAGGCAATGGGCTGATGCATAAAGGTGGTATTGATCAACAAACAATGAGTAAGAAACAGGATCATAACAATAATTAAATGGCAGCAATCAATTCAGTCAAGATGAAAAATTACATTGCAGGTTTATGTGGATTTCTGGCACTGGTGTCCTCCACATTATTTTTTTCGGCCTGTAACAGCAATAAGCCTGCAAATAATAACCAGCCAACTGAAACTTCTGCTGAATCTAATGATATTGATCAACGCAGACTAATACTACCATATAATGGGTCGGAGTATAAAGGTAAAATTGATAGTACTTACCAGACCTCCACACCAGATTTTGGTCCTGCCATGCCCCTGGAAGCACCAGCAGGCGCGCCCAATATCATTGTTGTGTTATTGGATGATGTGGGTTATGGACAATTGGGATGTTATGGTGGCTTAATTGAAACCCCTAACATTGACATGATTGCGCGGCAGGGTATCAAATACACCAACTTTCATACTACCGCTTTGTGTTCACCTTCCCGGGTTGCTTTGCTTACGGGGCGTAATCACCATTCTGTGGGTATGGCAGCTATTACGGAAGCTGCTACAGGTTATCCCGGCAATTGGGGCAGTGTACCCAAAAGCGCTGCATTTATCTCTGAGACTTTAAAAGATAACGGATATAATACGATGGCATTTGGCAAATGGCATCTTACGCCTTACACAGCTTATACTGTAGCAGGCCCAATGGACCGCTGGCCATTAGGACAGGGTTTTGAAACTTTTTATGGTTTCCTCGGGGGAGAAACAGATCAGTGGTCTCCCTTGTTGATGCAGGATAATCATGCCATCGATAATGGTTATAAAAAAGGGCAGCATTTATCTGAGGACTTAACAGAAAAAGCAATAGCTGCCATTCGTGATCAGCAGCAATCCAACACAGGCAAGCCCTTCTTTACTTATTTTGCCCTGGGTGCCGCACATGCCCCATTGCATGCACCGAAATCATATGTTGATAAGTACAATGGGAAATTTGATGAAGGTTGGGATGTTGCCCGTCAGCAAATTTTTGAAAAACAGAAAGCAATTGGTATAATCCCTAAAGATGCTGTGCTTCCTCCACCCAATGAAGGAGCACGTGCATGGAATTCACTGTCTCCTGCAGAAAAGAAAGTATATGCACGTCTACAGCAGGTATTTGCAGGGTTCCTTGACCATGCCGATGCGCAAATTGGCCGACTCATGGCAGCGTTGGAAGAAATGAAGATTCGTGATAATACTATAGTCATTGTAACCTCGGACAATGGTGCATCCAGGGAAGGAGAAAATGGAACCGCTAATACTGACCGCTATAGAAACTACACACCGCAGAGTGCTGAAGAAATGTTGACACAACTGGATAAATTGGGCGGTCCCGAATCGGATCCGCACTATCCCAAAGAATGGTCAATGGCCGGTAACTCTCCACTCAAACGCTGGAAACAGGATACACATGCTGGTGGCAATACAGATCCTTTAATCATATCCTGGCCAGCGAAGATCAAGGACGCAGGTACTATGAGAACACAATATCACCACATGGTAGATATCGTTCCAACATTATTGGAGGCAGCCCAATTACCTGCCCCGGAAAAAGTAAATGGGATCGATCAGATGCCGTTGCCAGGTGTAAGCATGGCCTACACCTTTGCCAATGCAAATGAACCCACCCACAAAAAAATTCAGTATTACGAAATGCTGGGAAGTCGTGCCATCTGGGCGGATGGCTGGAAAGCAGTTTGCCTCCATAAGCAAGGGCAGCCTTATGCTCAGGATGTTTGGGAATTATACCACAGCGACATTGATTTTACGGAATCCAATGACCTTGCTCAAAAAGAACCGGCCAAACTTAAAGAACTGATTGACCTGTGGTGGGGTGAGGCAAAAAAATACAATGTATTGCCCCTAGATGACCGCAGGTATGAAAGGGTAGCTGATCCATCACGGCCAGTGGCTGCCATTGTAAAACCATCTTATACGCTGTACCCAGGAACATCAAACCTGCATCCATTAACATTCCCTAACCTGATGAGTCAGAGCCATACCATTACCGCGTATGCAGAAATACCGGCAGGTGGTGTACAAGGTGTTATGGCTTCTTCCGGGACCGAATTTGGTGGATGGACTTTGTTCATCAAAGGTGGAAAACTCTACTATGTCCACAATTACCTCAACATGCAGGAATTCCCGGTTTCTTCCAATGTTTCGGTTTCGCCCGGTAAGCACCAATTCAAGGTGCATTATACCATGAAGCAAAAATCGTTGAAACCAGATTTCTTTTCAGGAGATGTAGACATTTTTATTGATGATAAACTCGTGGGTAGTGTAAAAGACGTGAAGATGGCTGCACAATACAGTTCAACAACCGGCTATGGCATTTTGATAGGCAGAAACCCAACACAGATCAGTCATCTGTATGAATCGCCATTTGCGTTTACAGGTAAACTGGATAAAGTAGTGATTGAGTTGAAATAGCGAAGGATATTATTAAACAATTTTTGAAATTAACCCGATCATAAAAACAACGAAAATGAATAAAGCAACAATTTCATTTTTAATTATCTGTTTTCTTTTGTCCACGTCGATATTCGCACAAGGCGATGGACCCCGTGCCTATTTACTGGCGCCAAAAAATGTATCCGGCATCAGCGCCAAGTGGTTAAGCATGAACCAGAACATCATCCCTGCCGGTTCCGCCCTCGTTCCGGGTGCAGATATTGATGTAGATGTTTTCCCGATCGGGCTATTTCATACTTTCTCTATAGGCGGCAGGATTGCCCAGGTGATTGCGGTTGTTACGCCCGGCAGTGCCACCGCATCTGCTACCAAGGTGCCGCCATCCTTTCCATTTCCAAAGACCAGCTTAGATGCCAGCGGTTTTTCGGATGGTTTTGTTGGCTTCAAACTTGGATTGTTTGGTGCGCCTGCGTTAAATGCGGTGGAATTTGCAAAAGCTCCCATGCGGTTTTCTGTATTTGGAGAAGCCCGATACTGGTATTCCGGCAGCTATGAATCCAGTAAGTTATTTAACCTGGGTACCAACCGGGGAACTTTTCAGTTCCTGGTTCCTATGGCAATACCTTTGAATAATAACCGTGCCCATGCAACCTGGCTGGAAATAGCGCCATCCATCAGCTTTTTTGGTGCAAATAATGATCCTTCCAGGAATCCTGTTCCCGGATCTACACAGGTGGAAAAGGTTACTCAGGCACCATTATTCATTATTGAAAACCATCTTTCCCACAACTTCACGCCAAAATTTTGGGTAGTTGGAAACCTTCGTTTCCAGCAGGGTGGCCAGACATCGGCTGATGGTGTGAAAGATGATAATACGATGTCCATCCTTGGCGGAGGAGCTGGTCTTGGTTACCAGTTGCTGCCATTTTTAGGAGCATACGCAGATTACGGCGGCATCATTACCGGAGATAATAATGCCAAATCAAATATGTTCAGGCTTTCTGTCACATTTACCTATTTAAACAAAAAGAAACTGGAAGCTGAAATGAAAGCAAAGGCCCAGGCCGCTGCTCCGATGGTTCCTGTAATTGTGGATACTGACAATGATGGGATTGCTGATGCAAATGATAAATGTCCCACCCAGGCCGGTACAGAAAAGTATGGTGGTTGCCCTGTGCCTGATACCGATGGTGATGGCATCAATGATGAAAATGATAAATGCCCAACCGTTGCTGGTACTGCTAAATATAATGGTTGCCCTGTTCCGGATACTGATGGTGATGGTATCAATGATGAAAATGATAAATGCCCAACTGTTGCAGGTACAGCTAAGTATGAAGGCTGCCCGATTCCCGATACGGATGGTGATGGCATCAATGATGAAAATGACAGGTGTCCGAAAGTTGCTGGTATCGCTGGTAACCTGGGATGTCCTGAATTGATCCTGTATTACAAGCGCGAAGAGGCCACTCTGAATGCAGAAGACAAAGCCAATCTTGACAAGGTGGTTGCCTTTCTTACGAATAATCCAGATATCAATATAATACTGGAAGGACATACCAGTACACTGGGGGATGCCAAGTACAACCAGACCCTTTCTGAGAAGCGAGCCAATAATTCTGTGGCCTACCTGGTATCAAAAGGGATTGATAAAAGCAGACTCAATGCCATTGGTTTTGGCGAGCAGTATCCAATTGGAGACAATAGTAAAGAAGAGGGCCGGGCTCAAAGCAGGAGAACAGTTGTTAAAGTGTCACAGTAGTTTTTGTTGTTTGGTTAAAGTCGGTGAGAAAACAGCTATTGATTTTCTCCCGACTCTAACTAATCAAATCAGAAAGTCAATTAGCGTAGAGAAATATCTATTAAAATAAAAACAATGAAGACAATCATTCTGATAACAGTTGCAGCAGTAATCTCCCTGGCCTCATGTGTTTCGAGTAAGAAATACAAAACAGTGAATGACCAGGTAGCGCAATTGAACAGCCAAATGGCCAGCCAGGAAAAACAGATCGCTGAAAAAGATAAAATGATCAGCGAGCTGAAAGAAGAAAACATCCAGTATAGTAAAGAAGCAGAAAGATGCCGGCTTGTGGAGCAGGAACTTAAACAAAAAGTGGAAAACCTGAATGCTGCACTTGCAGAACAGGGAACTTCTTTAAAGCAGATCCGGAGCAGTGCAGAAGAGGCTTTGAAAAAGTTCGATGATGCCGGAGTGGACGTATATTATAAAAATGGCCTTGTTTATATTTCGTTGGCCGACAAACTATTATTCCCCAGTGGCAGTGTCACATTGAATAAAGAAGGAGTAGAAGCATTGAAGATCGTGGCGGATGTTGTTCAGGATTACCCCAAGGTTAAAATTTATGTTGTGGGGAATACAGATACTGATGGAGTGGGAAAGGGGTACAAGGACAATTGGTCTTTGAGTACTGAAAGAGCCAATACCGTGGTCAGGATATTCAGGGATATGTACGGCATTGACCCAGGCAGACTTACTGCAGCAGGCCGGAGTAAATACAACCCGGTAATAGAAAACACCACTGATGAGAATAAAGCCAGAAACAGGCGTACTGAGATCATCCTGAATCCTGACCTGAGCAGGTTGTGGGATATGATGGAAAAATCAAACTAATGCTAAAAAGTTATTACTAAGATCAAAAAATTAAGCG
>JAHEFC010000100.1:9503-11062 GCA_024640385.1 Sphingobacteriales bacterium | reverse complement strand
TACCAGGTCCAGGTTCAGGATCGCATCAATATGTTTTTGGAGATAAGTATCGTCTCCCCTGTATTTGCCCAGTTTTTCCACCGGGGCATAACTGAACTGGGCCGCTTCCGCACGGGCGAGTACATCGGCCCCGTCTTCCCCGGAAATGAATTCACCATCGGCATTCAATAATTTCAGGGCATTCCACTCACGGGGATTATGGCTGGCAGTGATAATGATGCCGCCGGCTGCTTTTTCGCGGGTAACAGCGATCTCAACAGTAGGTGTGGTACTCAAACCCAGGTCCACCACATCAATACCGAGTGCCAGTAAAGTGTTGCTCACCAGGCTGCTCACCATGGAGCCGCTAATTCTGCCGTCACGACCAATCACTACTTTTTTCTGACCGGTTTTTTCGATCAGCCAGCAGCCAAATGCGGATGTGAATTTGACAATATCAAGCGGCGATAGTGTATCTCCAGGTTTGCCTCCTATTGTTCCTCTGATTCCAGAAATGCTTTTTATCAATGCCACAGATCTTAGGGTTTAGAAGTCCGAAATTACTTTAAAGTCAAAAGTTAAAAGTAAAATCTATAAAAAAACTGGTTTTAGCTTATCCACACCCCCTCATAGGACCTCCAAGGTCCTCAAATACTCATAGAAGGCCAATTCCCTATATTTGCACATGGTATTGTTGGAAGAGCTTTCCCTGATCCAGAAACTGGTACATGCTGATTATGCGATGATGTTAAAGATCAATCGCGACTGGCATATGCCTTTTTTCGATACGGTAGCATTGTTCATCAGGGAAGCCACATTCTGGGTGCCCCTTTATGTGTTCCTCCTCCTCTTCATTACCATGAATTATGGCAGGAAGGGCTTCTGGTGGGCTGCGGCCCTGATCGGCCTGGTGGCACTCACAGATCTGTTCAGCAGCCATGTGGTTAAAGAGATCCTCTTCAGACCCCGGCCCTGCAGGGACGAGCTGATGGCCCACAAGATCCGATTCCTGGCAAAAACCTGCGGCATGAACGGAAGTTTCACTTCTTCCCATGCCACCAACCATTTTGCGATCGCAACGTTCATCTACCAGACCATGAAAAAAACATCATCCTGGTGGGGAATAGCATTTATATGGGCAGGTTTAATATCTTATGCCCAGGTATACGTGGGCGTGCATTATCCTTTTGACGTCCTGGGGGGCGCCCTGATCGGCAGCCTGGCAGGACTGGCTGCAGCCCGCTTATTCAATCACCAAACAGGCCTTGGCCTTGCTTCATGAATGAATTTCTGATCCTTTTAGGACTGATCTTTCTAAATGGCTTCTTCTCGATGGCAGAGATCGCCCTGGTATCGGCACGCAAAGCCCGGCTCGAAACCCAGGCCAATAAAGGAGATGCCAAGGCCAAAGCGGCCCTGGCACTGGCCAATAAACCCGACACTTTTCTTTCCACCGTTCAAATAGGCATCACACTGATCGGTATCCTTACGGGTATCTATTCGGGCGATAAGATCATTGGTGACTTCAAAGTCTGGCTTGATCAGTTCGCCATATTCGCTCCCTACTCCAATGCCATAGC
>JAHEFC010000100.1:0-9493 GCA_024640385.1 Sphingobacteriales bacterium | reverse complement strand
AGCCGCGCCCATGCGTATCATCAGCAAGATCACTTTCCCATTTGTATGGTTGCTCACCTTTACCACCAATATGATCGTGAAACTTTTCAACATGAGCGCCAGGGATAATATGGTAACTGAAGATGAGATCAAAGCCATCATCAGCGAGGGCACGGAAACCGGCGCCATCGAAGCGCAGGAACAGGAGATCATAGAACGGGTATTTCACCTGGGCGACAGGAATATCACTTCACTCATGACGCACAGGTCTGACATTATCTGGTTCGACCTGAATGATAATGAAAACAGCATCCGGGAAAAAATATTACAGGAACCACACTCGGTTTACCCGATCTGTGATGGCTCGATAGATAATATCAAAGGCATTGTAAATATCAAGGACCTGTACGTGACACCAGATGATGTAAGGTTCATAGACACCATGAAGCCCGCTCTGTTTGTACCTGAAAACAACAGCCCTTACCAGCTCCTGGAGAAATTCAAACAGACACAGATACACAGCTGCTTCATTGTGGATGAATACGGAACGCTTTTAGGGATGATCACGCTGAACGATATCCTGGAAGCGATCGTAGGAGATATACCACAGCAGGATATTGAAGACTATGAAGTGGTAAGGCGCGAAGACGGCACCTTCCTCGTAGATGCCCAGATCCCGTTCTATGATTTTTTGAGCAAGTTTGAAAAAACGGAATGGATGAATGAAGGCGAACAGGAATTTGACACCCTGGCCGGATTCATCTTGCATGAACTGGAACGGATCCCGCATACCGGCGACACCATGGAGTGGCGTGGTTTCCATTTCGAGATCGTGGATATGGACGGTCATAGGATCGATAAAGTGCTGGTTAAGATCTCGGAAGATATAAGGGAAGAGATGGAAGAATGAAATTAGAGAGTCAGAGAGTCAGAGAGTCTGAGAGGCAAAGAGGCAATGCCATTGAATTCTGTCTCTCTGTTTTTGTCTCTCTGCCTCTCTGGCTCTCTGACTCTCTGACAAAGTTCATATGGCCAAAACACTAATACTATTCGCTCATCCCCGGCTGGAAAAATCAAGAAGCAATAAGGCCCTGCTGGCCCGCATCAAACCATCTCCCAACCTCACATTTAACGACCTCTACGAAGAATATCCTGATTTCAATATCGACGTTGAGCGGGAGAAAAAATTATTGCTGGAGCACGATGTGATCATCTGGCATCATCCTTTTTTCTGGTATTCATGCCCTCCCCTGCTCAAACAATGGATCGACCTGGTACTTGAACTGGGATGGGCCTATGGACCAGGCGGTACAGCGCTGAAAGGCAAGATCATATTTAATGCTGTCACCACCGGGGGATCAACTGAGGCGTACAAACCAACAGGACATAACCGCTTCACCGTTCGACAATACCTTTACCCTTTTGATCAAACGGCCAATCTCTGTAAAATGGTCTACCTGGCTCCATTCGCCGTGCAGGGTACCCATAAACTCACTGCAGAAAAACTTACCCAACTGGCAGACCAATATGAAAAACTGCTGCACCTCTTAACACAGGACCGACTGGATATTGAAGCAGCAACAAAAGCCGAATTCCTTAACGATATACTCGAACACATAAATTAATGACATGGGTGGATTCCTTTTATATGCAGTGATCTATCTGTCCGCCGCAGTGCTCTGTGTTCCCATTGCAAAAAAACTAGGCATGGGCTCTGTGCTGGGTTATCTGCTTGCAGGTATCATCATAGGCCCATTTGTATTAGGATTTATTGGTGAAGAAGGAGAAGACATTATGCACTTCGCAGAATTTGGAGTGGTGATGATGTTATTCCTCGTAGGGCTGGAGCTCGATCCTGCAAAACTATGGACCCTGCGTAAATCCATCATGGGCATGGGCACCCTCCAACTGTTACTCACATCTGTTATATTTTTCTCGATCACCATGGCCCTTGGATTCAAATGGCAGGCCGCAGTGGCGATAAGCCTGGCATTGGCCATGTCGTCCACCGCCATCGTACTTCAGTCTCTCAAAGAAAAAGGACAGCTTCAATCTGTTGCAGGCAAAGCTTCTTTTGCAGTCTTGTTATACCAGGACCTTTCCATCATCCCCATACTGGCCATACTTCCCTTGCTGGTCACAACAACAGTTGTCGCAGAAGGCTCCCATTCCTTCATGGATAATTTCCCTGCCTGGCTGAAAGCCATAGCCACTTTCTCAGCCATCGTGATCGTGATCGTGGCAGGCAGGTATGTGATCGTTCCATTATTGCGATTGGTGGCCAAAACAAAACTGCGTGAACTCTTCTCAGCATCATCACTGCTTATCGTATTTGCCATTGCCTACCTGATGCAATTGGTAGGGTTAAGTCCTGCCCTTGGCACCTTCCTTGCTGGTGTTGTGCTCGCCAACAGCGAATTCAAGCACGAACTGGAATCAGACCTGGAACCATTCAAAGGATTGCTGCTTGGACTTTTCTTCATCGCCGTAGGTGCATCCATCGATTTCCAAATGATCGGCGAAAAACCATTGATCATATTTAGCGCGGTGATAGGCACTGTTTTGGTGAAGCTGTTGGTACTGGCTTTGATCGGGAAGATCTTCAGATTGAAAAAGCACGAGAATATCTTATTCTCATTCAGCCTGTCACAAGTGGGTGAATTTGCATTTGTGCTCTTTGCCTACATGAGTGCCCAAAATATCCTAAATAAGAAAGATGGTGATTTTATGATGGCCGTCACGGCACTGAGCATGACCGTTACACCCGTGTTGCTGCTGATCAATGAGAGGATCATCTTACCGCGAATGGACCTGGTAAAGAACACTGAACAGCAAGCGGATAAAGTAGACGAAAGAAACAAAGTGATCATTGCTGGCTTCTCACATTTCGGCAGTACCATTGGAAGATTTCTCCGTGCCAATGGTGTCGATGCCACCATTCTTGACAATGATCCGGACCGGGTAGATCTGTTGAGGAAGATGGGATTCAAGGTATTTTATGGCGACGCTACCAGATTCGATCTGCTTGAATCTGCAGGTGCTGATGAAGCCGAGATCTTTGTCTCCGCGATAGACGATCCGGCCACCAACGAAGCACTTGTTGAAACCCTGAAAAAGCATTTCCCGCACCTGAAACTGATGATCCGCACCAGGCACAGGTATGATGCTTACGATCTGTTTGAGCTGGGTGTGAAAGATGTATACCGTGAACATATTGATACCTCGGTCAGGCTGGGGGTTGATGTTTTAAGGTCTTTGGGTATGCGGGGATATACAGCGTTTCGTGCAGGACAGAACTTTTTGAAATTCGACGAGGCTGCCCTGGTCAAATTGTCCAAACAACGTCACGACCTCAAAAAATATATTGCCTCCGTCCGCGAAGAGATCGAACACCAGGAGGAGCTGTTGAAGAACGACCTGGTATTCAGTCCTAACGACAACGACCATGCCTGGGACAGCCAGCACATGAGGGAAACATTAAAGGGCGGCTAAGCGCCCTTAAATGTGTAAATGTGAGGAATGTGATGAATGTGGTGGAATGTGGTGGAATGAAATGTGAGAATGAATGGTCATTTCACATTCCCACATTTCATTCATCACATTTTGCACATTTATCACATTCATCACATTCACGAATGGTTCTACCATCCAATGCCATAGTCTTCTCCGTGGTTGCTGCTGCCACCCCAGAAACTATTATGTTTCCAGTCGAAATAAATGGCATTGATGGGGCCGGAAGTGCGATCGTCAGTACTGAGTTTATAACCCATGCGGATCAGCTCTTTTTTTACCCATGGCGGTGTGTCTTCCTGGATCAATAAATTGCCGGGCTTGGGTTTGCGGTCATTACCACCTAATGAAAGATAATATTGATAGGTATTGATATTTGCAGCTTCGGTGGCTTCCTGAACCGTCATGCCGAAATCCAGCATGTTCACCAGAAACTGGATCAGGTTCTGATCCTGTGTGTCGCCACCCTGTACACCAAATGCGATCAGGGGCTTGCCATCTTTCATGGCCAAGCCCGGGGTAAGCGTAACCCTTGGCCTTTTGCCAGGCTCAACCACATTGAATGGATTCAGTTTTGCATCCAGTACAAAGCTCTGCATACGCTGGCTCATACCCATACCCGTTTTCCCTGCAATACAGGAAGGTATCCATCCGCCGCTGGGAACAATGGAAACCACCCATCCTTCTTTATCGGCCGACATCACCGAAGTGGTACCAAGAAATACATCGTCAAGATATTTTTGCGTGATCGGTTCTGTTGATGCAGTTCCAAAATTTTTCAGGAGGTCCAGGTAAGGATTATTCTTCCCTTCGTATGGATAAGGATCACCAGGTTTAACGTTTGGATCGTTCCTCTCCCTGTTCATCTGCTTCACCCTTTCTTTTGCATATTCTTTAGACAGCAAGCCTTTCATCGGTTCTTCCGGCGGGAAATAGGGATCACCATAGTAAAAATCCCTGTCAGCAAAACTCATGTTCAACACCTGCGACATGGTATGTATGTAGTTGGCCGAATTATAACCCATGGCCTTGAGGTCAAAATTTTCCAGTAGGTTCAATGCCTGCAACATCATAGGACCCTGGGTCCATTGCTGCATTTTATAAACTTCAACACCACGATAGTTCACATGCAGCGGTTCCTCTTCGATCACTTTCCAGTTAGCCAGGTCCTGTTCAGTGATCAGTCCGCCCTGCTCCTGGCAACTGCGTGCATATTCTTTGGCGATATCGCCTTTATAAAAACGATCATAAGCCGCCATGATGGCCTCTTTGCGCGACTTGCCTTTCTTCAGGGCCTGCTTTTCCGCCTCCACCAATTTGGCCAATGTGTTGTACAGATCCTGCTGAACGAAGATCTCTCCAGCTTCAGGCGCTTCGCGTTTTTCGCCAAGATGTGGAAGAAATACGGCTTTTGAGTAGGGCCATTCTTTGATCCTTGTTTTTTGATTCTCTATAGAATTTGCGGTTTGCGCTTCTATTGGATATCCCGCGGCCAGTTCCATAGCCGGCTTCAATACCTGTTCCAGGCTCATGGTACCATACTCCGCCAGCATATGGCAGAGCCCGCCGGGTATGCCGGGTGTCACCGCTGCCAATGGCCCGTATTCAGGTGGATATGTATAGCCCTTGCTTTTAAAGAATTCAGCCGTAGCGCCAGTAGGTGCAACACCCAATGCATTGATGGCAATTATTTTTTTTGTTTTGGGATTGTAGATCAAAGCCTGCGCTTCTCCTCCCCAGGCCAGCACATCCCACATAGTACAGGTTGCAGCCATCATGGCCAGCGATGCATCCACTGCATTACCCCCCTGTTGAAATATGGTTGCCCCCGCCGTTGCAGCCAGGGGCTTGCCTGTAATGGCCATCCAGTTCTTGCCATGAAGGGGTGGCTTTTGTGTCTGCTGCGCGAAACCTGCAAACGAAATGAGCAAACAGGTACCAATCAGAAACCTTCTCATATATTTTTGACTTTTTACTTTTGACTTTTTACTTCTTATGCTCTTCGATTTCTTTTAGAATGATCGGCCATACTTCCGGCTTCACATTCTTCATCAACCAGATCTTCGTGCCTTTCTCCCTGGCATATTGATCAGTGATCTCCCCTGCCAGGATCAGCGTATCGCACAATGATCTTTCCTGCGTTCTCCCCGGATCGTCATCATCATCTTCCAGCTCCATCACCCTGATCACATGCTGAATCGGTTTGCCTACCGGAAACCAATAAAGGTAATCAGCATTAAAAGATACGGCCTGCAGGTTATTGATCGTGTAAAAATTTATCGCTCCTGCCTGTCCATAGTTATTGGTCAGGATCAGCACCTTGTCTTTTTCCTTCAGGGTGTTCACCGTACTGTCTACCTTATATGCCAGTTCCCTCCAACCCAGCATATCTGCAAAATCCTGCTGCATGTGGTGTTCTTTCCCGTCTTCCCATTTCAACAAACCCGCGTCCCTGTAAATTGTTGACTCGGCCACCATTTTTTCTGCCTTCATATAAGGAAATGCCAGCCTGAGAAATGGCAGGAACAGGAGCAACAAAAATACCATGGATGCTGCCCTCAGGTATTTTTTCCGCGGGGTCAGCTGCTCGAAATAAACCGCCCCGAAAGCAAGGATGACAGGATATAATCCCAGGGAATAATACCCCTTGGCTCTGAAATAAATATAGAGTACAATTGAGATCACAAAGCCGAGGAAAATAAACCGGTATGGCCTGAACGGGCGGTACCTGAAAAATCCTATGAAAGCCAGTATGAGCAGGAAAATGGAATTCAGGAAGAACAGGAATTGTTCTTTGATAAAATCCGCACGACTCATATTCACCAACTGGGTTTTCGCCAGTTCATTCATATGCCTGATGAAGGGGATCCCGTTATGTATCTGCCATATAATATTGCCATGGATCAGGAACAGAAACAAAGCCAGCGCAAACCACACGTGTTTGGACAACAGCATTTTTCTTTCCGGTGAGATCAGCAAGGCAGGCACCAATCCTGCAAACAGGAACAGCACATTATATTTATTCAGGAAGGCCAGGGCCAGCACAAAGGCCATGATATACAGGTTCACTGATTTCTGCCTGTTGATATATCGAACCAGGAAATAAAAGAATGCGGTCCAAAAAAATATCTCAAATGAATTCGGCTGGAATAATGTGTTGATCCTGAGGATAACCGAAAAAACGATTGCCAATGCCGCGATCAGTTTTGCAAAAAGCTTTCCTCCTAACTCTTCTGCTATCTTCCAGGTAAAAAAAACCGTAAAGGCACCGAACAATGCCGGGAAGAATTTCACCCAGAATACATCATTCCCCAGGGCCCTGATCAGCCAGGCCACCCAAGACGTAAATGGCGGCACCGATATGAACCCCCAAGCCAGATGATTGGCCTGGTCCAGGTGCAGGTATTCATCACGGTGAAGGTCATACGAAGGATGTATCAGCAAGTATTGCATCATGACCTTCATGGTCATCAAGGCAAATAATATCCAGGTTCCTTTTTTCTCTTCAGAGGTATCCTGCCATTTCATATTGATATTGTTTGGCGATGGCAGCGGCCTCAACAGCGAAGTCTTCTTTTTCAGAGGCGTAGATGATAGCACGACTGGCATTCACCAGGATACCGCAATCATTGGTCATGGCTTTCTCAGAGATGTCTTTCAAACTGCCGCCCTGGGCTCCTACGCCGGGAACCAGGTAAAAATGACGGGGACTGATCTTGCGGATATTTGTAAACTCTTCGGCCTGTGTGGCTCCGACCACGAACATCAGGTTCTCTTCAGTTCCCCATCCCGAAACTGTTTCAATCACTTTTTCATACAGCATCTTATTGCCTGATTGTTGCAGCTCAAAATCTCTCGAGCCCTTATTGGATGTAAGACCGAGTACGATGGTCCATTTATCTTCATATTCAAGGAATGGACGGATACTGTCTTCTCCCATATAGGGCGCCACCGTGATCGCATCGGCTTTCATGGTTTCAAAAAATGCTTTGGCATATTGGGAAGATGTATTGCCGATGTCGCCACGCTTGGCATCCGCGATCTTCAAATGAGTGGCCGGGATATGTGCGAATGTTCTTTCCATGATCTCCCAGCCTTTTGATCCCAGGGCTTCATAAAAAGCCGTATTGATCTTATAGCTCACACAATGATCAAGCGTTGCATCGATGATCGCTTTGTTGAATTCAAAGATGCCATCGGGATGCTTTTGCAAATGAACGGGGATCTTTGTGGGATCAGTATCCAGACCCACGCAGAGATAAGTTTTCTTCGAGAGGATCTGATCATAAAGCGCCTTTCTTGTCATAGCATTTTTTTGATGGCTTCGTAAAATTTCCAGACGTCTGCGAAGGTATTGTATAAAGGAACAGGAGCAAGCCTGATCACATTGGGTTCCCGCCAGTCGACAATGATCCCTTGTTCCATCAGTGAATCAAATATTTTTTTACCGTCCTTCAGCATGAACAGGCTCACCTGTGAACCCCTTTCCTGCGCGGGAGTCAGTACCTGTATCACCTGCTCGGGCTGGGCATTATTGAGTTCGTTCAGCAGGTACCATAAATATGCGTTCAGTTTTTTCTGTTTTTCGAGGATATTCTGCCATCCGGCTTCTTCAAAAACTTCAAGTGCTGCTGCATGGCAGGCATATAAGATCATAGAAGGGGTGGAAAGTTGCCAGCCTTCCGCTGAAGGTATTGGCTTGAAACCCTTTTTCATCTGGAAACGGGTGGACTTATCATAGCCCCACCATCCGGCCAGGCGGTACAGGGTTTGATCCTGGTGAAACCTTTCGTGAATATAAACCCCGCCAACCGCGCCGGGACCGGAGTTCAGGTATTTATAGCTGCACCAGCAGGCAAAGTCCACATCCCATTCATGCAGTTCCAGTTCCACATTGCCCGCGGCGTGAGCCAGGTCAAAACCAACCTTGATACCGTGAGTATGCGCAGCAGCGGTGATGGATGCCATATCGAATAACTGGCCCGTATAATAATTGATGCCGCCCCAGAATACCAGGGCGATCTCATCGCGGTGCTGCTCGATGGTATCAATGATATCTTCCAGCCTGATGGTCACCTCCCCGGCCCTGGGTGCAACCTCCAGGATCACGTCTTCAGGCTCCATACCCAGGTGTTTCACATAGGTTTCTAAAGTGTATTGGTCGCTGGGAAATGCTTTCTGTTCGCAGAGGATCTTTCTTTTCTTTCCGGACGGCTGGTAAAAACTGGCCAGCATCAGGTGCAGGTTCACGGTGAGTTGGTTCATCACCGATACCTCATGCGGCAGCGCACCAACTATTTTAGACAGCGGTTGGATCAACTGATCGTGATAATTCATCCAGGGATCCCTGCCGTGAAAGAATCCTTCCACACCATAGTGGGCCCACTGTTCCAAAACGCGATCAATGTGCCCCCTGGTGACCTTGGGCTGCAACCCAAGCGAATTACCGAGAAAATACACTTGCTTTTCGTCATCTTCCGGGTTCGTACCTCCAAGGTAGGCTCCTACCTTGGAGGTACGAACATCCGCATACCTTGGAGGTATAAGAAAATGCTCACGAATCTTCCGTAAAGGATCGGCAGCATCAAGCGCTAAAGCACATTCTTTATCTGTAGTAAACATCATATTTAATAAAAATCTCCCCCTCTCTCTATCTCTCTATCTAAATCTCTCTATCTAAATCGTCCCCGTTCTTCCCCCATCCACCGGAATGGAAACCCCGTTGACGTAGGCCGCTGCTGGCGTAGCTAAAAAAGCCGCCACCGCCGCGATCTCCTCTGCCTCACCAAATCGCCTGGCAGGTACTTCGGCTTCCATCTGGCTGGCCACCGTCTCCTCAGGCAAACCCCGCCGCGATGCAATATTTTTTATCAGCGCATTCAGTCGTTCTGTTTTTGTAAACCCGGGAAGAATGTTATTCACCGTAATGCCAAATTGGGCCACTTCATTGGACAGGGTCTTAGCCCAGGAAGCCGTTGCCCCCCGGATGGTATTGGACACGCCC
>JAHEFC010000402.1 GCA_024640385.1 Sphingobacteriales bacterium | reverse complement strand
GCTGGGGAGGAATTAATCTTCAGATCATGGATACCCTAATTGCATTGGCAGGCTTGAAGCCATATGAGGTCAGATCAAAAATTCTTGAACAACGTAAACAGGAATTAATGCAGATACTTCCTGAATGGAAGAATGCAGAAAAAGCACCCATTTTCGCAGAGAACTTTTTTCCCGATTACCCGATAGACAGTTTGAGAAAAGAAGCAATGAGCTTATTTGAAAAAGCAGGACCTGTGAAAAATGTAACTGCCATGTCACCGATGAATAACCTCAGGGGATCATTCGACATTGAAGGAGAAAAAGCCAGGCTGAGGGTCTTCTTCACTTTAAGTCCTGAACCCGATCCTAAGATCCAGGAATATCGTATTTCGGAACTCAAATGAGGTCAGTAAGATAACAGCTCGTCGATCTTCTGTTCCATGGCAGACTTAGCCAGGAAATTATTTTCCAGCTCCGTGCTGAATGGCACAGGTGTGTCGAGAGATCCACAACGCATGACCGGGGCGTCAAGATGTTCAAAACAGTGCTCCCCGATCCATGCAGCTACTTCTCCTCCTATACCGCCTGTCAGGGTATCCTCATGCAACACAAGTACCCTGCCCGTTCTGTTAACTGCCCCCCGGATCGCATCATGATCAAGAGGGAGCAGGGTTCTGAGATCTAGAATATCAATGGATATCTCAGGATGTTCAGATGCATAATCTTCCGCCCAGTGTACACCGGCTCCATAGGTGATGATGCTGATATCATCGCCAGTTCTGACCTGCCGGGCCTTGCCGATCTCTACCTCATAATACGAAGCAGGCATTTGGCCGGATATACTCCTGTAAAGTGCTTTATGCTCAAAATAAATAACCGGGTTCGGATCGTTGATGGCAGCGATCATCAGGCCCTTCGCATCAAAAGATGTTGAAGGATAAACAACCTTCAATCCTGGGGTATGCACAAACCAGGCTTCATTACTTTGGGAGTGAAAAGGACCGGCACCCACACCGGCGCCTGTTGGCATCCGTATCACTACATCGGCGTTTTGTCCCCAGCGATAATGGATCTTAGCCAGGTTATTGACGATCTGGTTGAAACCTACGGATACAAAATCTGCAAACTGCATCTCGATCACACTCTTGAATCCTTCCAGGCTAAGGCCTAACCCCGCACCAATAATGGCGCTTTCGCAAAGCGGCGTATTACGCACCCGGGCCTTCCCGAATTTCTCTGCAAACCCTTCAGTGATCTTGAACGCACCTCCATATTCCGCAATATCCTGTCCCATCAACACCAGCTCACTATGCTTTTCCATACTCTGTTCCAGGCCCTGGCCGATGGCATCCACAAAACGGCTTTCTTTCAGTTCCGCATATCTGAGATCTTCATGATCCATCACCTCAATCTCGTGGGAACTGGGCTTTTCCGCATAAACATCTTCTAACTCCTTTGCAGTATCAGGGACTAATGGAGGAATGGAAAATCCTGTGGACAATTCCTCATCTATATAATGCCTGATCTCTTCTCTCAATGCATTGATCTTATCGCGGCTGATCAGATCTTTACTCAAAAGGTATTGTTCGAAATTCACTACAGGATCTTTTTCCGCCCACATCTCAAACAATTCTTTGGGAACATATTTGGTGCCGCTTGCTTCTTCATGCCCCCTCATCCTGAAAGTCATGCACTCCACCAGGTATGGCTTCTGGTTGCGGATGCAATATTCCCTAACGCCCCTGATGGTATCGTATACTGTGAGCAGGTTATTCCCATCGATCTGGATCCCTTCCATGCCATAACCTCTTGCCCTGTCAACCAGATTCTCGCACCTGTATTGCTCCTGCACTGGTGTGCTTAACCCGTAGCCGTTATTTTCTATGATAAAGATCACAGGAAGATCCCATACTGCGGCCACGTTAAGGGCTTCATGAAAATCACCTTCAGATGTGCCGCCATCTCCCGTAAATGTCAATGATACCTTCCCTTCACCGCGAAGTTTATGAGCCAGTGCCACCCCATCAGCAACAGCAAGCTGGGGACCAAGATGTGAGATCATCCCGCAGATATGATGCTCCCTTGTACCAAAATGGAAACTTCTTTCCCGGCCTTTGGAATATCCCTGCAAACGCCCCTGCCACTGGAGGAACAACTTATGGAGGGGCATATTCCGGGTTGTGAATACGCCAAGATTACGGTGCAGTGGCATGATCCACTCGTCTTCTTCAAGCGCAAGTGTTGCCCCAACAGAGATCGCCTCCTGCCCTATGCTGCTGAACCATTTGGAGATCCTGCCCTGTCTTAACAACACAAGCATCTTCTCCTCGATCATGCGGGGTTTCAGTAAGGTCTGATAGAAATGCAGGAGCTGATCATCGGTCAGCGCTTTCCTGTCAAAATGCATAGATGTTTACTCTTTTTTACCGGCCGAATATAAGATCGAAGATACCAGTGATAAAAGTATACTGAATAACAGTGCCCACCAAAACCCATCAACACTAAATCCATCAATGAATTTGTCGCCCAGCATAATGATCAAAGCATTGATCACAAGAAGAAACAATCCAAGGGTAATGATAGTTATGGGGAGGGTGAGTATAATAAGGATAGGCTTGACCAGGGCATTAAGCACAGCAAGAACCAATGCCAGGATCAGCGCCGTAGTGAACTTGTCAATATGCACCCCGTCGAGAAGATATGAAAGGCCAAATGCCACCAACGCTGTAATGAGAATCCGGATAAGAAAATTCATGGTTGCAAATTTTTGCCAATATAACCTATTTCTGCATCAGCATGAGGCTGCCTTAATTGGAACCGGGCTCAATGATCCTTCCGTCGTATGAAATGGTTGATCGGGTGTTGGATACCACAACCAGGTTAGCAGTTCCACTTTCATATACGGTCAATGTGCATTCTTTCACATCTTGGTTGTCTTTCAGCTTGATGATCATCGTCCAGCCCTTTTTCACCTGTTTTTTATCAATCGTATAATTGGTGGATGTGAACTTGATCCCGCCGTCGTTAGCCAGGGAGGCCTGGTGCGCCTCGCCAAAATAAGGAAGGTCACATACCACTTTCTTATCATTCACAGTAAGCAGGTAATATAATTCAGTGAGATACCTCGAGGGCCTTCCCTGTGGATAAACCATCTCAGCCCTGAACGAAAGAGTTTCGTTTTGCACCATTTCTGCCATTCTCTCTTTGACCGCCTCCTTGTCTTTTTTCTGTGCCACTACAGTAGACACCATTAAAAAAATGATCATTGTAACAAGTGAAAGCTTCATATTAAAAAATTTAAACTACAACTAATTCATAGAAGGATTCCTCCTGAAGGTATTTGTTTGCCAACACCTGCAGCTCAGCCGGTGTTACGCTCTTGATGGCATCAACAGAAGTTACAAAATAATCAGCAGGCAAATTGTTAAGAATGATATTCTTCCATCTTCCAATAATATGGAAAGGACCATCAAGGTCGCCCAGGATGGAGCCTATCAGGTAATTTTTTACCAGGAGCAACTCCTCGTCCGAAACAGGCTCTTCTCTCAATAGTTTCATCTCATTGTATACCTCCTGCACAGTTTTCTCGCATACATCCTTTCCTGCTTCGGTGCTGACCATCCAGGCCGACTCCGACATATGATTCTGGAAATAACTGTGTATGCCGTAAGTGTAGCCTTTGTCTTCCCTGATATTACTCATCAGCCGGGATCCAAAGAACCCGCCGAACAGCGCATTCAATACCTGCATGGGTGCAAAATCCGGATGCTGACGCGTAATGAAAGGCCGGGCCATTCTTACAGCCCCCTGTACACCATTGGGATCATTGGTGATCCTATATTTCTTGTCTGTTGCGGCTTTTACAGGATGTGAAAACTCAGGCAGCGCCGCCTGCTGAACCGGCAGCTTGCCAAAATGAAC
>JAHEFC010000401.1:1113-3908 GCA_024640385.1 Sphingobacteriales bacterium | reverse complement strand
AGCAGTGACCATGATACCTGACATGGCTTCACTGTCACCGATCGAGAAAATAGACAGGTCCTTTACGTCACGATGATCGAATGCTGATGCCATGGCTTCAATTCCGGCGGCAGGATCGGGGATAAATTCTGTTAGCAAGCCTATTGACCTTTTTGCGTCCGTATCCGCTATAGAAGCTAATTCAGTAACGATTCCGGTCTGACTTTCTAATTTACGGTGGTACACCTTTTTCCAGGGCTTCATCCAGATCCTTTGGCTTTCTTCATTCCACTTAGGTCCGAGGAACTTTTTATAATGTTCCATTGCGGTGTTTTCCGAATTTTCTCCAGGACCAGCTGCTTCATGAAATACTGCACTGCCAAATCCGGATCCAGATGCCTTGCCGTAAACATTCTCCAGAGCATCCATCAACGACTAATATTGATTACCCAAGAATTACGTTTTATTGAATATAGAGATTTAATTTGCTGGTTTGAATGACAATTATGCAAGTCAGACTTTCAGAGCTATGAATAGGCATGATCCCGTGATATGCTTGAACGGGAGTTTTTGTATTAGGCTTTAGAAATACTTCCCATAAATTAGTATCCCAATTAAAGTAAACCCGGAATCTAATATGAATAACGAAATACAGATCAGGGCTGAAGCAGAGCAGGATGCTGACCCTCGCGTTGACCTGGCCGTTGACAGAACCATACTGGCATTGATCCGCACCTTGCTGGCATGGATCAGAACTCTGATGGCCATTATGACTGCGGGCCTGGCCATCGACAAAGGATTTGCAGCCTTACACGATGCCCGAATGATCAGCGGCACCGCGATACTGAAGAACAGTCATCTTGCCGGACTGTTAATGACGGGCTCCGGAACCCTGTTGACAGCGATCGTATTGGTTAATTATGTCAAAAACAAAAAAGACCTTATTAATCTAAAAAGCCAGAAAAGGAGTATCTGGGACGCCGGACTGGTGATGTCTTTGGTCCTTTTATTCATAGGCATTGTCATGCTTAATTCCATGCTGTTTGGATAGTGCTATATTTAGTTTAGCACGATCTTGCACAACTCCATCAATCTTTCTTATGCGTAATTATATCTTCTTGTTTCTGTTCCTCCTGCCTTCCTTACTGCAAGCACAAATAAAAAAACAGATCACCCATGAATCTATGATCATGATGAAGCGGGTGGGTGCCCCTGAAGTCAGTCCTGACGGCAAATGGGTGGTTTTCAGCCTTACAGAACCTTCCTATACAGATAAGGATGTGGTAAATGACCTATGGATGGTACCTGCAGATGGAAGTTCAGCGCCAAGGCGTATTACTTCCGGCAAAGGAGCTGAAAGCGGTTATAAATGGAGCCCTGACGGAAAGCAGATCGCATTTACTGCCAAACGGGATGAAGACGAAGCTGCACAGATCTACCTGCTGAGCATAGCCGAACCGGGAGAAGCAAAACGACTGACCAACACATCCATAGGCGCAGGCTCACTCCAATGGAGCCCCAATGGCAAGATGGTATTGTATACGAGCAAAGTTTATCCCGGTCAGTTCACCGATTCTGCCAATAAGAAAACAGCAGAAGAAAAAAAGAAAATCAAATACAATGCAAGAGTATATACCTCTTTCCCTATCCGGAATTGGGACCTATGGCTGGATGAAAAACAAACACATGTTTTCGTTGTATCAACAGATCCGGGTGCTGAACCTAAAGATGTTTTCAGTGAATTGTCCATCGCTTCCAAAACAGGGTTCTCATTCACCGGCAACCCGGCATGGACGGCAGATGGCAACGACCTGATCTTCACCGCCATCACTGATCTTCAACTATCTGCCACCAAAGACCCTGTATCGCATCTTTACAAGATTTCTCTTCGGGGTGGAGATGCTGATCAACTGGTTAATGATGATCTCAGTTATAGCAACCCTTCGGTTTCACCTGATGGGAAATATCTTTTCTGCCTGGCGGCGCCAGACAACAACGGGCAGATCTATAATCTTCCCAAATTGGTGCGGTTCGACTGGCCTTCCATGGGAAACAGAACGGTGATGGCACCTTCATTGGACCGGCCCATAAACAACTATACCGTCAAACAGGGCAAGATCATCATGTCTGTCGAAGATCAGGGTAACGACAAGATCATGACCATCGACTATGTGAAAGGGACAATTACAGAACAACCCGGCATACCCGGCTCCTACACGTCTGTTTCCGCATCTGCCGATGCAAAAATCATCGTCAGCAGTTACGATAATGCTTCGAAGCCGGCAGAGGTCGTTCGCATCTCGCCCAATGCAGCAACGCTCACGCATTTCAATGATGCTGCAGTTGCTGCCTTGGACATGCAGACACCTGAAATTTTCTGGACCGCCAGCAGCAGGGGTAAGAAGATCCGCAGCATGCTGATCAGGCCTGCAGGTTTTGATCCTTCAAAAAAATATCCGCTGTATGTGGTAATGCATGGCGGACCTGCGGGAGCCTGGAAAGACACCTGGGGATACCGGTGGAACTATCACCTGTTGGCTGCTCCCGGCTATGTAATTGTACTTACAGATTATACCGGATCAACCGGGTATGGAGAGAAATTTTCGCAGGATATTTTGGGCGATCCTCTGAAAGGGCCTGCGCAGGAGATCAATGAAGCAGCAGACGACGCCATCAGGCGTTTTCCATTTATCGATGCTTCAAGGCAGGCTGCAGGTGGAGGATCTTACGGTGGCCACCTCGCCAATTGGATGCAGGCAACTACCAACCGTTACAAATGCCTGATCTCACATGCGGGTATGGTGAACAGTGAGTCG
>JAHEFC010000401.1:0-1103 GCA_024640385.1 Sphingobacteriales bacterium | reverse complement strand
CCAATTTCAAAACACCCGTATTGATCATTGTTGGCGAAAAAGATTATCGGGTTCCGCTGAATAATTCAATAGAGAACTTTGGCTTATTACAAAGACTCAAGATCCCCAGCAAGCTGATCGTTTTCCCGGATGAAAACCACTGGATCCTCAAACCGGAGAACAGCCGTTTCTGGTATAAAGAAGTGCATGAGTGGTTGAATAAGTACCTGGGGCAAGGGGGCAAATGATGAAATGGACGATCACTGCCAAACGATCTCTCCCTGCGTGTATCCTTTTACGGTATAGGTATAAGGTGAAGGCGGGCCTTCGTATTGATCACCTCTTTTTGTATATATGGCTACCACACCTCCGGGAGCCCTGCCGGAGATGCCATTAGGTGGCGGATATACTTTGATCAAAGCTACATCCATGGGTTGGGTCACAATATCACTTGCATTCATCAGTATCTCATCTACAAAAAATGTCACTGGTGATCCGCGCCAGGAAGCTGATCTGCTAAGCCCATTGGTCCTCATGATCATGCCCGGCACATTCGACTGGATATAGGTCCAGATATTATTAATGCGCATCAACTGATCATTGTCAAGGCAGTTCAGGGTTTTGCTGTTGATGTCCTGAAACATGGGCGACACATGCTCCTTTTCGAAAATTTGCGCCCGCGAGGGTCCTGTAACTATCACTTCCTGCAAGGTGATGCTATTCTGATAGGAACCCGAAACATCGAACTTATATGATGCGGTATCAACTTTCTCCACTGGCTGATCTCCCCTGACGGTGACAAAAACCGTTTTAGAGTAGAAAGGAACAAAAGAAGTATCTAGTGGGGTCCTCATGTCAATCAGGTAATTCTCCCTTTTATCCGTATTGAAAACCAGGGTAGCTGTATCACCGAAAACTATTGGTGGGATCTTGAAACTTCCATCATCTGCCAGCTTAAGATTCTCATCGTACAAAAGATCCTCCCTATTGATCATAACTGCCCCGATCTTGTATTTTATAGGTCCAGGCAGGTCAGTGATGGTTATGGTATCAGTTTTCTTCGTTTCATAGTTAAATGCCGTCTTCAGTTTCACTCTCCTGACCTTGCCTGAGATCTCGAGAAA
>JAHEFC010000400.1 GCA_024640385.1 Sphingobacteriales bacterium | reverse complement strand
AGGTAATGAACTGTTGAATAATTACCGTTTCGATCATGTTTTTTTCACGGGTTCAGTGAATGTAGGCAGCAAGATCATGCAGATGGCGGCCAGGCATCTTAGTCCTGTTACACTTGAATTAGGCGGCAAATCTCCCTGTATAGTAGACAAGGAAGTTGATATCAGGTTCGCCGCAAAGAAGATCGCCTGGGGCAAATTCCTGAACGCAGGACAAACCTGTGTGGCGCCCGATTATCTCCTCGTACATGAAGATGTAAAAGATAAATTCATCCAGACACTGAAGAGCACCATTATAGAAATGTATGGCGATGATGCAAGCAAAAGCCCTGACTTTGCACGCATGATCAGCGACAGGAGATACAATACCGTAATTCGTTACCTGGATAATGGCAAGATCATTTTCGGAGGGCAGGTCAATGCCGCAGACCGGTATATTGCGCCCACACTGATCGATGAGGTAGACCCTGATTCCCCCATTATGAAAGAAGAGATCTTCGGGCCTGTATTGCCCATCATAAGTTACCGGGAAAAAAAGGACGTGCTGGAATGGGTCAAAAAAAATCCTTATCCATTGGCGCTTTATGTGTTCACATCCAATAACAAGACGGCTGAATTCTATATAGAAAATATCAGGTATGGCGGTGGCTGTATCAATAATACACTGATACATTTGGGCAACCCTGATCTTCCTTTTGGCGGCGTAGGTACCAGTGGCATCGGTCAATATCATGGTGAACACGGATTCAATACCTTCAGCAATGTGAAGAGTGTTGTTAAGACACCTACCTGGATCGATGCACCATTATGGTATCCGCCCTATAGGAATAACATCAGGTGGATCAGGAAAATTTTCAGGTAGTTTGAAAAAGTTGCTGATCATATTTAGCGCCCTGGTCATGGGTTTTATATTGTATATCATTTTAGTCAACAGGAATATGGAGATGACATTTCGCCAGAAGATTTTGAAGTCTGTTTATCCGGTTTTTACGGCCCTGAACAGATTGACAGGTGCACATGCAACAGTGATCACGAATTCACAGGACAAACAACCTCAATCTTCCATATATGATATCCCCATTGTGATGAATGATGGCAGCACTAAAACTCTGGCAGAATACAAGGGAAGAAAGATCATGATCGTGAACACGGCAAGTGATTGCGGCTATACCCACCAGTTTGATGATCTGCAGGCATTATACGAACGGGAGAAAGATAAACTGGTGGTCATTGGTTTTCCGTCTAACGATTTCAAGGAACAGGAGAAAGGCTCAGATGCAGAGATCGAGTCTTTTTGTCGTCTGAACTATGGCGTCACATTCCCCCTGGTTCAGAAATCCCAGGTCAGGAAAAGTACCGGCCAACATCCCATTTATCAATGGCTGACTTCGAAAGAGAAAAATGGATGGAACAGTAAGGGACCCTCATGGAATTTTTCAAAATACCTGATCAATGAACAAGGTGTGCTGACCCATTATTTCGATCCTGCTGTGGATCCCTCCGGAGAGAAGATCATGAAAGCCATTCAACCATAATTTATGTTTCAGAAAACAGATATTGAAAAATATTTCATGGCTGAAAAACAGGAGAGCCTGTTGTTCATAATAATAGGTGTTGCCACTATTCTTGCTGCCGTTGCTTTTTATTTTTTTATCAGGTCGTCTTTTTTTAAGGGTGCAGTGATACCGCTGCTGTTAGTAGGGTTGATTGAGCTTGTAGTTGGATATTCAGTATATAAAAGAAGTGACGACGACAGGATCAGGAATGTATATGCCTATGACATGAACCCTTCGGAATTGAAACAGAAGGAAATACCCAGAATGGAAAAAGTGAACAGGAATTTTGTCATTTACCGTTGGATAGAACTGGCTTTACTGGTCACCGGCCTTATTCTCAGCATGGTATTCGGGCAGAACCCGGGCCGGAGTTTCTGGTATGGTTTCGGTATTGCGCTTTCCCTACAGGCGGGTATCATGCTTACTGCTGACTATTTTGCTGAAAAAAGAGCCCTTAAATACACGAGGGGATTGCAATCCTACACCAGGGAAACGCGTTGATATATACGATGATCCGGACCTTCACCATCCTTGTTTTCAGCCTGCTGGCAGCTGTTTCTGTTTTAGCCCAGAAACTGCCTGACCGCATATCTCCCGTTTTGCAGAGCAAGCCTCCGGGATATTATTCAGACAGCATCTCTTTGTTCACCTACCTGGTGGAAATGGACCAGGGGCAGGGTATGAGTTTTCAGGGGATCAGTTCAAAATACATCGGCTGGGGAGTGTATATCATCAGGGCCAGCCCTGCCAGACTATGGAAATTCATAGCTTCGGATATGCCATACCGTTATATCGATGAGCAGTCCAGGCCGGTAACAGAGGGCGGGGTATTGAATTACGATATGTCGGCCAACCGTATCACTAAAGCCTGGCATGAGTTCCCTGAAATCGGCGGCCAGGGGCAGACCGTATCAGTAAAAGAGAACAGGATGGATACCACGGATATCGATCTCCTGAAACGCCATGTTCCCTCGGGAAATATTTCTCCTGTTGGTGAAACGCATGCTACTATCATGACCACTTTGATTGCAGGAGCAGGTAATTCGTATTATACTGGGAGAGGCGTTGCGCCAAAGGCCAAATACAGCTCCTCAGATTTTATTACTGTACTGCCGGATACGATAACTTATTATACAGGCCTCGGCATCAGGGTACAGAATCATTCCTATGGTACCGGGATCCAGAATTTTTATGGCATCAATGCCAGGGCTTTTGATTCTTCTGCCAATGCAGTACCTGAATTACTGCATGTGTTTTCATCAGGCAACTCGGGTAACCAGGCCAGCGGGCAGGGGAACTATGCGGGTATTAGCGGCTTTGCGAATATTACCGGAAATATGAAAATGGCTAAGAATATCATGCTTACCGGGGCCATGGATTCAGCGGGCCTGGTGCCGGTGCTGAGTTCAAAGGGGCCTTTGTATGACGGACGACTGGCGCCTCATGTTGTGGCTTTTGGAGAAGATGGAACCTCGGGAGCTGCTGCGCTTTCTTCAGGCCTGGCCGTTTTACTGCAGCAGATGCATGCTGCGGCAATGAATAATGCTTATGCAAGCTCCTCGCTGGTCAGGGCCATCATTGCCAACAGCGCTGATGATATATATACACCAGGCCCTGATTATTCATCGGGTTTCGGGAAGATGAATGCAGCCGGAGCTCTACTAACAGTAAAGAATAAGCGATTTTTTGGCGGTGAGATCGCGGCAATATCTGTCAGAGATTTCACTGTTGATGTACCAGTGGGGGCTTCAGAACTGAAGGTGACCCTCAGCTGGAACGATCCCGCAGCTGCAGCAGGGGCTGCAAAGGCACTGGTGAACGATCTTGATCTGCAGGTACAAACGCCGGGCGGGGAGATCATTTATCCCTGGGTGCTGAGTGCTTATCCCTCTTCCGATTCCCTGCAGAAGCCTGCGGAGAGGAGAACCGATACGCTGAATAATATTGAGCAGGTGACAATTTATGATCCTTTGCCGGGGCAGTATATAGTAAAACTGAGATCAGGAATGCTCAAAACAGTGACCCAGGCTTTTTCCATTGCATACCAGGTCAAAGAAGGGGGAAGGTTTGAGTGGGATTTTCCATACAGTGATGATGTACTTGTAGGAGGGACCCGGGTTCTTGCCAGGTGGAGCAGTACCATAACGGGAACCGGTGCTTTGGAAATAAGCAGGAATAACGGCCCTTGGGAATTGCTCAATAATAATGTTTCATTGGCGCAGGGGTTGTATCCGATCCAGTTGGCAGACAGTGCATATGAAATGAAGCTGAGGATCAGGATAGGGGCAATGGTATTCGAGACGGGGAATTCACTGGTTGCACCACCGGTGCAGAACAGGTTCGGCTATGTATGTGATACTGCGATCCTG
>JAHEFC010000099.1 GCA_024640385.1 Sphingobacteriales bacterium | reverse complement strand
GCAGAACTTT
This sequence comes from Sphingobacteriales bacterium, assembly GCA_024640385.1. Classification (GTDB taxonomy): domain Bacteria; phylum Bacteroidota; class Bacteroidia; order Chitinophagales; family Chitinophagaceae; genus Pollutibacter. The sequence goes on along the minus strand of JAHEFC010000099.1, from coordinate 11,166 downwards.
CAAGAACATCCAAAACTGCCTTGTCCACCTGGTCTTTGATATGATGGTACTGCGTTTTGAGATCAACCATTTGAATAGGAGTCATCAGAGGTTTTTTAACGGGCACAAAGGTAATAAAATAATACGGCGGCGGGGTATTAGATTTGTGCTATATTAACTATTAGCCCTTGCTCTATTCCCTTTCCATACTTCTTTATTCGGCGGGTATCCGGTTAGCTTCTTTATGGAACCCCAAGGCCAGGCTGTGGATAAATGGTCGCAAAGACTGGAAAACCAGGTATCTGCAACTGATGGGTAAGGCAAATGGGAAAAAAAGGATCTGGGTTCATTGTGCATCGCTTGGTGAATTTGAACAGGGAAGGCCGGTCATTGAAGAGATCAGGAAAAGCTATTCCGATGTATTTATTGTTCTTAGTTTCTTCTCCCCTTCCGGGTATGAGATCAGGAAGAATTACGACCAGGCAGATGCGGTAGTTTATCTGCCTCCTGATACGGTTTCCAATGCCCGCCAATTTCTGGATATCATTGAGCCGGAGCTTGTGATCTTTATCAAATACGAGTACTGGCTGAATTATATGGAGCTGATGGGCAGCCGAAAAATTCCTGTGCTGATGGTGTCTGCTATTTTCCGGCCCGGACAGGTGTTTTTCAGGTGGTACGGACAACGCTGGAAGAGTTTGCTGCATAAGATCAGCCATTTTTTTGTCCAGGACCCCCGAAGTGCCGAACTCCTGGAACGGGCAGGCGTACAACATTTTACCTTAAGCGGAGACACAAGATTCGACCGGGTGATCACCATAAGAAACAAATTCGAACCGGTTGAAGCCGTTGAGAAATTCTGCGGCAATGCGAAAGTGGTTGTTGCCGGAAGCACATGGGAAGAAGATGAAGAAGTCTGGGACCACTATGCCAATATTCATCCTGAAACAATATTCATCATCGCGCCCCACGAAGTATATGAGGCCCATCTTCGGCAGATCGGGAAACTGTTCAGGGACAACACGAGGTATTCTTTACTGTTGGCAGGGCACACTAACGGAAACGCACATGTGCTGATCATTGACAATATCGGTATGCTCTCCAGGCTTTATCATTATGCAGACATCTGCTATGTGGGTGGTGGATTTGGCAATGGTATCCATAATATACTGGAAGCGGCCGTTCACGGTAAACCGGTGATTTTCGGTCCTGAGTATGAGAAATTCAGGGAGGCCACTGACATGCTTGAACTGGGCGCAGCTTTTACGGTCTCATCTGCATTGGAACTGGAAGAGATTGCTTCGAAGCTTATGAACAATGATGATTTGAGAAAAAGCGCCGCAGAAAAAGCGCTTCAGTATGTAGAGTCAAAAGCCGGGGCCACGGAAAAGATCATGGCATATATTCAGGAAAAACGCCTTCTTACCAGCTGAACAAATTGCTGTACCAGGGGATTATCTTCTTTCCAACCTAGTTTGATCCTGAGTTCTCTCTGCATCCAGAACTCTGCTTCGGGCAGAATGGAGAACTGGTTCAGCGTTTTTACAGAACGTTCGAACATGGCTTCATCCCCGTTGAATAACTCATTGATATAAAGGTATCTGTCGTTTATACCGATGGCTTTGCGCAAATCCTTGATGGGAACATCCTGCAGTTTCTGGGCCACTTCCCGTGTAGATTCTTTCAGTTTTTCGTTCAGTTCTTTTGCAGGAGCGGCATCCACCGGCGATATATCTTCAAAGAGGATCCTGGGCCTGTTTGTCTTTATAGAAGATTCCTGCTGTTTGGGTGGCTGCGGCAGGTATGGAGAATATGGCAGAGGTTCGGATTCCTCCGGAGCAGGAGCCGGCTCCGGCATGGTTGGTGCTACATGGGATGCGAGTGTTGGAATATCTTCCAAAGGAGTGATATGGGTAGCCAATGTAGGTACTTCTTCAATGGGGTCGTAAGGTTCCTGGTAAGCAGGACGCAATTTCATGCTGATCTCATTTTTCATCTCAGCGGATTGCTTCATTTGTTCCAGTTCTCTTTCCACTTCCTCCTGGTCAACCTGCAGTACCTGGATTATTTTTTCCTCCCGGACCGTATGGTTCTCTTCAACGGTCTGTTTTTTCGGAAAAGGCAGCACAACGGAAACCTTCGAACGTTCCCTGACCTGCTGCGGTAAAGATGTATTCACCTGCATCAGTTCCTGTTGCAGCAACTGCAGTGTAAGAAGCATTTGTGCAGGGTTTTCCTTCTTCCTGTACTGCTCCTGTAATTTCAACATTAAAACCTCTGCTCTTTCCATAGACAATGGTACTTTTGTACTTCAGACCTGTAAAGGTACAAACAAGTTATGTATACCTTATCCTAACAAAATGTTTATAGAACCGCATAATGGGAATACTACCCGGGGTTGGATCGAGGTGATTTGCGGATCCATGTTCTCAGGTAAAACGGAAGAACTGATCAGGAGGCTGAAACGCGCGCGGATAGCCAATTTGACCGTACAGATATTCAAACCTGCCATAGACGTCAGGTACCATCCCGAGCATATAGTTTCACACGACGATAACATAATTCAATCCACACCTGTGGATAAGTCTTCAGATATCCTTAACCTCGTGAGTAAGGTGGACGTGGTAGGGATAGACGAAGCCCAGTTTTTTGATGAAGGCATTGTGGATGTCTGTAACACACTGGCACTGAATGGAACGCGTGTGATCGTGGCTGGTTTGGATATGGACTATACAGGCAGGCCGTTTGGCCAGATCCCTTCTTTGCTGGCCATTGCCGACTATATCACCAAATTGCATGCGATCTGCATGGTTTGTGGTCATATTGCTAATTACTCCTATCGCAAAACTGACGACCAGGGGCAGGTCATGATCGGTGAAAAGAATTTATATGAACCGCGTTGCCGGGTCTGTTATCAAAAACATTAAGCATTGCAGACCCTATCAAGGATCTTGACCCTGTTCAGGAAAGACTGGATGCTGGAAATGCGCCAGCAGTATGCATTTTACAGGGTTTTGCTTTACGTGGCTTCCACCATCTTCGTGTTATACCTGGCCATGGGAGAAACCAATTACGAAACCTGGAATGCCCTGTTCTGGGTGACCCAGTTGTTTGTCTGTATCAATGCAGTAGCAAAAAGCTTTCTGCAGGAAAGCAGGGGCCGGATGTTGTACTTCTTCACCATCAGCCATCCCGTGGAATTTGTGATGGCCAAGATCCTGTATAATATGCTGCTGATGACCATCATGAACACGGTAAACCTCTTACTTTACCTGGCATTTATGGGCGATCCCACATCAAACCTCCTTCAATTCATAGGGATCAGCTACCTGGGCGGTCTTGGCCTGAGCCTGGTATTCACCATGCTCGCGGCCATTGCGTCAAAAGCCATGCAACAGGCTTCCCTGATGGCCATTTTGGGCTTCCCAATCATCATCCCCCAACTGCTGCTGCTGGTCCGGCTATCGAAAGTGGCTTTCGCAGAAACGTTCAGAGAAGGGGTAGTATCGCAGGTGGTTCTGTTATTGGTGGCCCTTGATCTTGGAATAGTGGTACTATCGGTCATTTTATTCCCGTTTTTATGGAAAGATTGAGGGTATCTCCTAAATTTGCCTCGCCTACACCAGCTGGCAGATTGTAATGTACCCAGCTTAAAAATCAACGAATGAACAGACAGTGGTGGAAAATACTTTGTGTGATCTTGCTTGTCTACACAGTGGTGCTTGGTCTTTTAGGCCCGGTACCTGCGCTCAGGCAGCTCCAGGAAACCATTCGCAACCTCTATTTCCATGTTTGCATGTGGTTTGGCATGATGATACTCTTCACCATATCGGTGATCCAGAGCATAAAATATCTCCGCAGTTTAGACCTCAATCATGATATCAGGGCCAAAGAATATGCCTCAACAGGCATATTACTCGGCCTGCTCGGTTACGTAACTGGCGCCATCTGGGCTTCTTATACCTGGGCGGACCCCAACAACCCGGCCTATGCTTCTTTCGGATCCATAGTCAGGGAACCCAAACTGATAGGAGCAGCCATGGCCCTGCTGATCTATTTCGCCTATTTCGTGCTGAGAAGTTCCATCACCGATATCGACAAGAAGGCAAGGGTGAGTGCCGTTTATAATATTTTCGCCTATGCGATGCTGTTCCCTTCAATCTGGATCATTCCGAGGCTCTTGCCCAGTTTGCACCCGGGACGCGAAGGAAACCCTGCTCTTAATTTCAATGACATAGATGCCAGGATGAGGATGGTGTTCTATCCTGCCGTGATCGGCTGGACCCTGCTCGGTGTATGGATTACCTCGCTTAAGATCAGGCTCAGTTTACTCAAAGAAAAAAAATGGCTTAATGCGTAATAAAAGCTCTTACATTTTGTTGATATCAATGGCATTGCTCAGTGCTTTCAATGGATTTGCCCAGGAAGCACAAGCAGCCGAAATGGCGGATACCATGAGGAGTAACGGGAAGATCTATGTAGTGATCGCCGTGATCCTGACCATCCTGGCGGGCCTGATACTTTATCTTGTGCGTCTCGACCGGAAGATCAGCAAACTGGAAAAAGGAGAATCATAATTTCTATAATGCTTTGCTATATAAAAAATCAAAAACCTTAATGCATGTCTGCAGAATACAGTTTTTTTGACGCCGTCTGCAACAGTTTCGACAGAGCTGCCGGCTACACCAAATTCGACAAAGGAATACTTGAACAGATCAAACAGTGCAACTCGGTTCTTCGTATACACTTTCCCGTTAAAGTTGGAGACAAGATAGAAGTTGTAAAAGCGTATCGCGTCCAGCACTCGCATCATAAACTTCCCTGCAAGGGCGGTATCCGTTTCAGCGATATGGTGAACCTGGACGAAGTGATGGCGCTGGCTGCTCTGATGACTTACAAATGCGCCATCGTGAATGTACCTTTCGGCGGTGCAAAAGGCGGTATTGCCATCAACCCCCGCAACTACGATGCGTACACACTGGAGAAGATCACCCGCCGTTATACCACTGAACTGGCGAAAAAGAATTTTATAGGCCCGGGTGAAGACGTTCCCGCACCTGATTATGGAACGGGAGAAAGGGAAATGTCGTGGATCCTGGATACCTACAGTGCAATGAATCCCGGCGAAGTGGACGCCATGGCCTGCGTAACAGGCAAGCCGGTGACCCAGGGCGGTGTTCGCGGAAGGCGCGAAGCAACGGGGCTTGGAGTATTCTTCGGGATCCGCGAAGTATGCAATATGCCGGACATGATGAAAAAACTCGGATTGGAAACCGGTGTGGCAGGGAAACGTGTGGTAGTACAGGGACTTGGAAACGTGGGTTACCATTCCGCTAAATTCTTCGAAGAAGCCGACGCAAAAATTACCGGCCTTGCTGAATATGAAGGTGCGATCTACAGTGAGAAAGGACTGGATGTTGATGCCGTGGTAGCGCATCGTAAAGCCACCGGATCCATCCTGAATTTCCCGGGCGCGACCAATCTTGCAAAAAATACAGATGCCCTCGAATTGGAATGTGATATCCTTATCCCGGCTGCACTGGAAAATGTGATCAATGGTGAAAATGCTCCGAATGTAAAAGCAAAGATCATTGGTGAAGCCGCAAACGGACCGCTGACCCCTGAAGCTGACGAGATCCTTGCCGCCAAAGGAGTGCTTGTCATTCCTGATATGTATCTGAATGCCGGCGGTGTTACGGTGTCTTATTTCGAATGGTTGAAAAACCTCAGCCACGTGCGTTATGGCCGCCTTGAAAAGAGGTTTACAGAAAACCAGAACAAAGGCATGCTTGAGCAGATCGAGAAACTGACAGGCCAGGGCGTAAGCAAAGAGATCCGTGACATGCTGATCTCCGGCCCGGATGAGATCGACCTGGTACGCAGCGGTCTTGAAGAAACCATGATCGGCGCTACACACGAGATCGTTGAAATGTGGAAGCAACATCCGGATATCCGCGACATGCGCACTGCATCATTTGTAGTGGCGATCAATAAAGTTGGAACCAGCTATACTGAGCTGGGAATTTTCCCATAATTAATGTGTTAGCCCGTTAGTGTGCTAGCCGGAAAATGCAGAAGATAAACAAGAAAGAGTACCCCTTCGGTGCTCTTTTTTGATGAAATCAAGGCCATGTTTTTGTTGCAACCAGGTCAAGCAAGCACTCAAATCAGCGGCAATCCAAAACCATTGACATGAAACTATTTATCGCAATCATATTTCTAATTGTATGTTCAAATAACTGTTTATCACAGCCCTTAAATGGATACAGTGCACCAACTCCAAAACACATCAACATTTCCGGGACAAATATTTTCATGATCCCACCAGTGGAATTTAAGACAAGCGGGCAATTTAAAGGCTTTCAAAATCCAAATGACCAGACTTCTATGATCATGTTTATGGAAATACCTGGTCCTTTTTCAGAAGTATCCAAAGGATTCACCAGTGAAATGCTGAAAAGCAGGGGAATGACCCTGAATTCAAAGCAAGAAATTACCGTAAATGAGTACCAGGGATATCTGATCAATCTGGAACAGGAAGCCAATGGAATACTTTTCGCCAAAGACATTGTTGTTTATGGAAACAGCCACTTCACCGGTTTGGTCAATGGAGTTTACCTTAAAGATTCTGTCCAATTAGGAAACAGGATCAGGGAAAGTATTCTTTCAACCTTTATCAACAGTTCCTTAGAAATAGATCCAAGACAAACACTTGATTATACACTGAATGAAAATGCAGGTGACCTGAAATTCAAATCTGTTATGGGAAACGGCATGCTATTCAACAGGGACCTGAAAACCCCGACAGAAAGCACAGACAAAGCAACACTGATAACAGACAAGTCTTTTGCAAAGACAGTCATTGAAAACAAAAAAATGTTTTGTGTTTCCAGATTGAAAAGCTACCCGGAGGATTATAGTGTGATCACGGAAAAAGGGATCAATGAAATAACCATTGACGGATTGAATGGTTACGAACTGTATGCAAAAAACAATGATAAGATCAGCGAAGAAATGTACCAGGTCATATTGTTCCAGGAAAACGGTGGTTATTATATTTTTATAGGAACATATCAAACAGGCTTCGAAAAGGCACGAAAAGATATCATCAATGTTGTGAAAACATTTAAACGAAAAGCCTGATCACCGCCAACAAGATCCATATTAATTCAACCCTTCTGAATGAATATGCTGATTCCAGTCCTGATTTTGCCCTGGCCTCTTCCCTGTTTATCTAATGCATTCTCCGGTTACCACACTAACCGGCCAGCACACTAATAGGCAGGAAGTTCGGCCAGTTCTGTAACAGCGTCACCCTTGCGGGCAATCGCGCGAACATAGCTTCCATTGGTCATCACAATATAAGGAACAGGTACAGCCATGTTATACCGCAACACCTGCATCAGGGTTTTCTCAGTGAGTGGCACACCCTGGGCTTTGCATTCCACCATCATCCAGGGAACATGGTTCCTGTCGTACACCAAAATGTCAAATCTTTTATTCAATTCAAAAAGCCGGATCTCCTTTTCAACGGCGATCATGGAAGCTGGATATTTCATTTCCTGCACCAGCCACTGAATAAAATTCTGCCTCACCCATTCTTCTGGAGTCAGTTTGACCCAAATTTTCCTGCTTTCGCAGAATATCCTGCTGATATCCCCTTCTTTTTTTATTCTGAATTCATGATGGGGATATATTGGGTTGATCATGCCTGCAAAGTAATCACTAATTTTATCCGAAGGAAAATATGACTATGAACAGCAAGAAGGAGATCGTCGATAACTGGCTGCCCAGGTACACAGGACAGAAACTTGAGAATTTCGGAGAATATATCCTGCTCACCAATTTCTCCAACTATGTGAATCTTTTTGCATCCTGGCATAACGTTGAGATCACAGGAACGGATAAGCCTATGCAGACCGCCACGGCTGAAGGCATTACCATTATCAATTTCGGGATGGGAAGTCCTACAGCCGCCACAGTGATGGACCTGCTATCCGCCATCCAGCCTAAAGCAGTATTGTTCCTTGGGAAATGCGGAGGATTAAAAAAGCGACACAGTATTGGTGATCTTCTTTTACCCATTGCAGGCATCAGGGGCGAGGGTACATCCAACGACTATTTCCCGCCTGAAGTACCGGCACTGCCTGCATTCGCCTTGCAGAAAGCCATATCAACCACCATCAGGGATCACGAACAGGATTACTGGACAGGAACAGTTTATACCACCAACAGGAGGGTTTGGGAGCACGACGAAGAATTCAAAACCTACCTGCAAAAAATCCGGGCCTATGCGATCGACATGGAAACCGCTACTATTTTTTCAGTAGGCTTCTATAACAAGATCCCTACCGGCGCATTGCTTTTGATCAGTGACCAACCCATGGTTCCCGAAGGAGTGAAAACAGAGGAGAGTGATAAAAAAGTAACATCGAATTTTGTAGAACAGCATTTGCGTATCGGTATAGATTCACTGAAACAGCTGATCAACAACGGGCTTACTGTTAAACATCTTCGGTTTTGAGTTCGCTGCCGCTTTTATCCATTCAACAGCTCAATATCCAATTTAATACCGGAGAGGGAAGTTTCCATGCCCTGCAGGATATCAGTTTTGATGTTGATCGTGGTGGCATCACGGCCATTGTGGGTGAATCCGGCTCCGGCAAATCCGTCACGGCATTGTCTGTGCTGAAACTGCTTCCCACGCCCCCTGCTGAATACAGTTCCGGAAAGATCATGTTCAGTGAAGATGGGAAAACTGCCGCTGATGTTCTCCATATGTCAGACGAGCAGATAAGAAAACTCAGGGGTAACAGGATCTCGATGATCTTCCAGGAACCTATGACTTCCCTGAATCCCCTGATCACCTGCGGCGTGCAGGTAGCAGAAGCCGTCATGCTTCATCGTAACATCCCCAGAAAACAAGCTTCGGAAATAGCCTTCGAACTGTTCAGGCAGGTTCAACTGCCCGACCCGGCAGGTATGCTTAACCGTTACCCACACCAGCTCAGTGGCGGCCAGAAACAGCGGGTAATGATCGCCATGGCCATGAGTTGCGAGCCTTCATTACTGATCGCAGATGAGCCCACCACGGCATTGGATGTGACCGTACAGCGAAACATACTGGCCCTGATCAAAGATCTGCAGCGAAGCAAAAACATGGGCGTGATCTTTATAACCCACGATCTTGGCCTGGTTTCTGAAATCGCAGACAGGGTGATCGTCATGTACCGCGGCAGGATCGTAGAACAGGGTAATAAAGAGCAGGTGTTGAACAATCCCGTTCATCCTTATACCAAAGCCTTACTGGCATGCCGGCCCATACTCCATCTACCCGGTGAAAGGCTACCCTTGGTAAGTGATTATATGGAAGGAAGAGACACAGAGGGGAACGCGGAGACAAAGAGGACGGTGCCTGCTGTCTATGAATCAAATTCTCCTGATGTTGCATTGATTGAAGTTAGAGACCTGAGTGTTTGGTTTCCTGCAAGAAAAAGTCTGTTTGGCAAGCCTAAAGAATTCACCAAAGCGGTAGACGGAGTGAACTTTTCCATTTTCAGAGGCGAAACACTTGGACTGGTTGGTGAATCGGGCTGCGGTAAAACTACACTGGGAAGAGCTTTGTTAAGGTTGGTCGACCCTACCAATGGGTCTATTCAATATAACGGTAAGGAGTTGACGGGGATGAGCAGGAAAGAACTGAAACCCTACCGGAAAGATATCCAGATCATTTTCCAGGATCCATTCTCTTCATTGAATCCCCGGATCCCTGTTGGAACGGCGATCAGGGAGGTTATGCAGGTACACGGACTTGGCAGCAACGAGAGGGACCGAACAGAAAATACCGTGACCTTATTGGAAAAAGTGGGGCTGTCTGCGGATCATTTTTCACGATACCCCCATGAGTTTTCAGGCGGCCAGCGGCAGCGGATCGGCATTGCACGTGCATTGGCGTTGAATCCCGGGTTCTTGGTTTGTGACGAATCGGTATCTGCCCTTGACGTGAGTGTCCAGGCCCAGGTACTCAACCTGCTGAACGACCTGAAAAAAGAATACGGTTTCACCGTGCTCTTCATTTCCCACGATCTTTCGGTAGTGCATTATATCAGTGACCGGATCATTGTGATGAACCGGGGCCGCATCGAAGAGATCGGTCCGGCTGGCGAGGTTTTCCACAGCCCGAAGATGGATTATACCAGGAAACTGCTAGCGGCCATTCCGGGTAAGAAGTGATGGAGGAGAAAGGAGTTAGGATGGAGGCGACAGTATACAGGGGCCAGGATAGAGGCGACAGGATACAGGCGAAGGAGACCCGAGGGTCGGGAGCAGCGGGTTTAAAAAATCTCCCCGGGGGCAGGGGCATTTGAATGGCAGAAAATTCCTTACCTTTGCCCGCAATTTAGCCAGTACATGGACAAACTTGGTGCCGTAAGATCAGGTTTGACTTGGAAAGAATTATAAACGATCACCTCGGTTTGTTTCATGATGGCTGTTTGAAAAAAAGCAAGAATTCATGAAATTATCTCAGTTCCGTTTTGACCTCCCCCTAAACCTTATTGCCCAGTACCCTGCCAAAAAAAGAGAAGATGCCCGTATGATGGTGGTACATCGAGCCACTGGGCAGATCGAGAACAGGCATTTCCGCGACATACTTGAATATTTTGACGACAAAGATGTTTTTGTGGTAAACAACACAAAAGTATTTCCGGCAAGAATGTATGGAAGGAAAGAAAAAACAGGTGCCAAGATCGAAGTGTTCCTTCTTCGTGAACTGAACAAGCAGAACAGGCTTTGGGATGTAATTGTTGATCCCGCAAGAAAGATCAGGGTGGGCAACAAATTGTATTTCGGCGACGCAGATGAACTGGTAGCCGAAGTCATCGATAATACCACATCAAGGGGAAGAACGATCCGTTTCCTGTTTGAAGGTCCTGAAGAGGATTTCAAACGCGTATTGAATTCACTGGGTGAAACTCCATTGCCAAAATATATCAAACGCAAACCCGACGAAGAAGACAGGGAAAGATACCAGACGGTATATGCAAAACACGAAGGTGCTGTAGCAGCTCCCACTGCCGGATTGCATTTCAGTAAAGAACTGATCAAGAGGCTGGAGATCCAGGGTATCCGGTTCGCAGAAGTTACGCTTCATACCGGACTTGGCACTTTCAGGCCCATTGAAGTGGA
>JAHEFC010000098.1 GCA_024640385.1 Sphingobacteriales bacterium | reverse complement strand
CGAATATGTGATGACCCAGGCCAATTGTGAAGGAAAGGCGAAAGTGGATGATGCTGTGGGTATGGCAGCTTACACCATGGATTCGCATAACTGCCAGCGCATAGTAATAGAAAAAGATGGTATGGCGATGGTGAAGAACGAAGGAGATGTTGAGATCGGGGGCTTCCCTCCCTATGCCATCAGTTACCGGTCACTGGTGCCCAGGCGGAATGAATGCACCAATTTGTTGGTGCCCGTTTGTTTATCTGCGAGCCATATAGCTTATGGATCCATCAGGATGGAACCCGTTTTTATGGTGCTGGCCCAGTCGGCCGCGATGGCTGCTGTACAGTCCATCGACCAGGGCAAGCCCGTGCAGGATATTGATGTTCGAAATTTGCAAACCAAACTCCAAGACAATCCACTGGCGGACGGATCAACGCCTGAACTGCTTGTAGATAACGACATAACGCCAGATAAGGTCAACCGTTCGGGCAGATGGCAGGAGCTGAAAGGTGGAATCGCTCAACTGGGTGGCAGTTATGGAAGGTCCTTTTTGTTATCAGACAGTACAGATGCTTCATCCAGTGTGAGGTTTATGTTTCCTGAGGGCATTAAAGGAAAATACAGGCTTTACTATTACAATGCAGGGAATCCTGCTAATAAAGCAGCGCAATATGAAATGGCGGTTCAGCTTGGCGCGGCAGAGGTTCGCCTGGCAGTAACTACATCCTCCAATCATTATGACTGGCTGCCGGTAGGGCAGTTTGAATTTGGTGGTTCCGGGCAGGCCTGGCTGGAGATCAGCAGGCTGGGGCAAAGCGGTGCCATTTTCGCAGATGCTGTATTGCTGGTACCAGTTGCCGCACAGGTATTACCTGTCAAGCTGTAACAGAAAGTGAAGCCTGTAAATAGATTGCTCATCGATCCTGTTTTACAGTTATCGGCTATGGATATCCCCGCGAAGTCTTGCTGATTTTCCCATGAATTTTGTCTTTTTTACCAGTCTGATAGTTCATCAGAAGGCATAATTTAACTCATAAAAAAAGTAAATAATAATTTACCTTTGCATGAAGTGTTCTGAGGTCTATCGCATAATGCTTAAGGATGGTTGGTATCTAATTTCACAGAGTGGATCGCATGTGAAGCTTAAGCATTATGTTAAGGATGGAATAATCATATTCCCGAATCATGGCAGCCAGGAACTTGGAAAGGGGTTGCAGAAGAAGCTTTTTAAAAAAGCCGGTATAAAAATTTGAATCGATGAAAAAACTACATAAAAAGATTCCTGTTATCATCGAAAAAACAAGAACAGGATATTCAGCATATGCCGAGCACATTGACGTATTCACAACAGGGAAGGATATTCACTCCTTGCATTCGAATTTGCTTGAAGCTTTAAATTTAGCATTCAATGATTCAGGATTTACTGTGACTGCAGACAATCTTAAACTCCGACTTGATCTGCGCCAGTTCTTTCAATATTACAAAGTGCTCAATTCAAATTTTCTGGCTGAAAGAATTGGAATGAATCCTAGTTTACTGTCTCAATATGTCAGGGGAAAAAAACAACCGTCTCCTAAGCAAACTGAAAAGATCATCCGGGGGATTCAACGTATCGGCAAAGAGCTGTCAGATCTAACTCTTGTATGAATCTGAATAGAGTTCAGTTGATTTAAAGGGCAATAACCATAATTGGTTATCACTTCTTCCTCCGCTGTCCGGTCATGAGTCGCACACCGCTCATGGTGAGATCACTTATTGAGTTGTCTTAGCAATGGGTTTAAATATAAATAAGGGTTATGAAGAATTTCATAACCCTTATTTGTTCCACTCCCTTAATTCCATCCGCCGCCAAGGGCCCGATAGATATTTACTTTGGCCTGCAATTGCTTCAGTTTGGTTTCTATCAGTTCTATTCTCGAGTCCAAAGCTTCGCGCTGGGTAAGCAACACTTCTATATAGTCAGCTCTAGCAGAAATAAACAATTTGTTGGAAATATCTACTGATTGCGTTAGTATGTCAACCTCTTTTTGTTTTGTTTCAAAACTCTTTCCGTAATTATCCAGTTGAGACATCTGGTTTACCACTTCTACATAAGCGCTCAGTATCGAACGTTCATAGTTGTAAGCAGAATTGATCTGCTTGAGATTGGCATTGCTATAGGCCGCTTTGATCGCATTCTTATTGATCAGCGGTGCAATGGCTTCGCCTGCCAGACTATAAAGTATTGACTCCGGCCTGAAAACAAATGCAGGATTAAATGCTGTGAACCCTAATGCAGAAGTGAGTTTGAAAGATGGGTAGAAATTAGCTCTTGCAACTTGTACATCTAATTTCGATGCAGCTAATTCCAACTCTGCCTGCCGTATATCTGGCCTGTTCAATAATAACTGTGAGGGCAAGCCTCCGATGACCATGTCCATCGGATTTGCGTTAAATCCTGCGGTATTCCTGGCAACAGGTTGTGGAAACCTGCCAGTCAGAAAATTGATGTTGTTTTCGGCTTCAGTTATTCTTTGCCTGATCTCATACTGCAGATTCTGCGTGTTCAGCAGCTGTGCTTCAAAGCGATTTACTGCCAACTGTGAAACTTTGGCTGCATCTTTTTCAAGTTTCACCAGGCGAAGTGCATTTTGTTGCAGTTCGATATTCTGCCTGATGATATCGAGTAAGTTGTCAAGGGCCAGCAGCTCATAATAGGAGCTGGCGATCTCTGCAATAATATTTGTTACCATGAAGTTCCGGCCTTCTATGGTAGACAGATATTTAAGCGCTGCAGATTTTTTTGCATTCCGTAGTTTTTTCCATACGTCCAACTCCCAGGAAGCATAGGCAGCGATCGTGAATTCACCTATGTGTTTGGGCGCTTTATCAGGGTTAGCTTTCAGATCTTCTTCCGAAAGACCATCCCAGGTGTATTGCCCGGTTTTGTCAACGCCTGCTACTGCGCCCAGATTGACAAATGGGAGATATTCTCCTTTTCTGGCCTGGATCTCGTTCTTGTCCATCTCGATCTCCCTGAGCGCAATGTTCAATTCCTGGTTGTTGCTCAGGGCTGTATCAATAAGGGCGATCAAAAATGGGTCAGTAAAATACTGACGCCATTTGATGTTGGCTACGTTAGCGGTATCCGAATCGTTTTTGTAGACTTCCGGAACTGCCTTGTTTTCCTGTTTGCCTGTAATGGCCGGAATCTTACATGCACCAAAACTGACAATGATCAAAAAGAGCAAAATTTTATTCTTCATTTTTATTCCGGATTCGATTAATAATATTTACCACACGTTTTATCAGTGCAGAATCCTGCCTGCTTTCAACGAAATCTTCAGTTAACGGATTTTCGTCTTCATCCCTGATCAGGGACCTTCCTTCCTGTAGTTTCGCAAAAATGTAATAGAGGCCGGGGACCACAATTACACCGAAAATTGTCCCGAACAACATTCCACCTAAAGCAGAGGCGCCGATCGTATGGTTACCAACAGCACCCGGACCGGTTGCGACCACCAGCGGGATCAACCCTGCTATAAACGCAAATGATGTCATCAGGATAGGACGGAATCGCGCCTTGGAACCTGCAATAGCAGCTTCTGCTACGGATGCACCATGGTGGTGCCGCTGCACTGCGAATTCTACGATCAACACTGCGTTCTTGCCAAGCAGACCAACCAACATGATCAAACCCACCTGTGCATAGACATCATTCGATAGCCCTAATGCTTTGAGCAGGAAGAATGATCCGAAAATTCCGGGTAATATGGAAAGCAACACCGCAAAGGGCAGGAAGAAACTTTCATATTGGGCCGCGAGGATCAGGTAAACGAAGAATATAACCACCATGAATATATACAGTGCTTCATTGCCCCGCCTGGCCTCATCGTAAGAAATTCCTTCCCAGGCAATATCATAACCTCTCGGCAAAGATTTTGCCGCGACTTCTTTGATCACATCGATCGCATCTCCCGAGGAGTATCCTTTTGCCGGTGTACCATTGATCAGAGATGAGATATACAGGTTGTAACGAGAGATCTCATTGGGCCCCTGTGTTTTTTTGATATTCATGAAGGCAGAATAAGGGACCATTTCTCCATGGTCGTTCTTGATATACATATTCAGGATATCAGTTGGCTGCTTCCTGAATTCAGGCCCTGCCTGGGTATACACTTTGTAATAATTATTGAACCGGATGAATCCCTGTTCATACGTGCTGCCAATCATAATGTTGAGGTTCTCCATCGCTTCGCCTATAGATACCCCTTTTTGCATGGCCAGGTTATTATCTATCATCAATTCGTACTGTGGATACTTGGCAGAGTAGAATGCAAACAGTCCGCTCAGCTCCTTACGTTTTCTGAGCTCGGCTACAAATTCTGTATTCACCCTGTCAAATTCCTGGTAATCAACGTCACTGTTCTTGTCCAATAATCTCAGGGAAAATCCATCTGATGTACCATAACCCGGAACTGCCGGAGGTTCGAAATATTCAATGTTCGCAGGCAGGTCCTTTGATCTTGATTCCAGTTCCCTGACGATCTCTTTTACGTTTTGTTTTCGCTCCGACCAGTCTTTCAGGTTGATCAGACAGGTACCGGCGTTTGAACCACGGCCTTCCGTAAGGATCTCGTAGCCAGCCAAAGAAGTGACCGATGAAACGCCTTCTACCTGCTTTGCAATAACCTGCAGTTTTCGGGAGATCTCATTGGTGCGCTCAAGCGTTGTTCCGGGCGGTGTTTGAATGATTGCATAGATCTGTCCCTGGTCTTCGCTTGGAATAAATCCTGAAGGAAGAAATTTATTCACGCCTACAATGCTCACAGCAAATACAAGTAAAATTCCCCAGGTGATCAGCCTTCTATTGACGATCAGGTTCAGGAATTTCTCGTATCGGTCCGTTGCTACATTGAAAGTTTTGTCGAACCAGGAAAGGAACATCGAGATCGGCGTTCTGGTCTTTGGCTTGCCATGGGTATTCTTCAGCAGGATGGCGCAAAGTACCGGCGTCAGTGTAAGGGCAACCAGTCCGGATATTACAATTGAACTTGCCATTGTAATGGAGAACTGGCGATACAGAACACCCACCGGACCAGTCATAAACGTTACCGGAATAAATACAGAGACCATTACCATGGTAATTGCAATGATGGCGCCGCCTATCTCCGCCACTACTTTTTTAACAGCTGCAAACGGAGATATATTCTCTTCTGACATTTTTACGTGTACAGCCTCCACTACCACAATGGCATTATCAACCACAATACCTATCGCCAATACAAGTGCAAATAACGTGATCAGGTTAACGCTTACCCCTGTGGCATTCATAATAACAAATGCCCCTACCAACGAAACAGGCACCGCAAGAATGGGTATCAAAGTAGACCTTAAGTCACCCAGGAAGATGAATACTACCAGCGCAACCAGGATAAAGGCTTCAAGCAGTGTGTGCAGCACCTTCTCAATAGACGCGTCCACGAATTTGGAAACGTCGTAGTTGATCTCATAATCGATACCGGGAGGAAAATCTTTTTTAAGTTCCTCGAGTTTTGCTTTTACCCCCTCAATGACTGTTTTAGCATTACTTCCCGGGTTTTGTTTTAATACCAGGGATGCTGAGGGATTACCATCCTTGTTGGAGTAAATGTCCACAAACTCTGATCCCACTTCGATCTTGGCGACATCCTTTAATTTCAAGATCTCTCCTTGTGCATTGGCACGAACCACAATGTCTTCGTACTGTTCAGGTTTATTGAACCAGCCTTTATAGGTGAATACATATTCCTGGGACTGTGCGGTTTTTCCGGAGCTCAGACCTACCCTGCCGGGACGTGCCAGCACAGATTGTTCATCTATAGCTTTCAATACATCTGTTGCGGAAATACTGTAAGCCCGCATCCTTTCCGGATCCAGCCAAACGCGGATGGCGAATGACCGGCTTCCGATCGCCTGCGCAAATCCCATTCCTTTGATACGCTGTAATTCCGGCAGGATGAAAGTGTTCGCATAATTGAACAGAAACTTTTCGTCGATCTTCTTGTCTTTGCTGTACAGATTCAGGTACATCAACATACTGGGTTGTAGCGGAGAGATGATCACCCCCTCACGCTGTACCAAGGGTGGAAGATTGGTCATCACCTGGTCCACTCTTGATTTTACTCTAACGGCAGCCAGTGTAGGATCTGTACCGGGTTCAAACACAACATCTATACTTGCTTCACTGGCGCTGGTGGCGTCTGAAAGCATGTATTGCATGCCCTGGACACCATTAATAGCACGTTCAAGAATTGTCAGTGTTGATTTAACCAGTACATCTGCATTGGAACCAGGGAATTCTATGAAAATGGATACCCGGGGAGGAGCGATATCCGGGAATTGTGCAATAGGAGATGACCTGATCGCCAGGATGCCCATAAATACGATAGCAAGGGACAATGAAATGGCTAGAACAGGCCTTTTTATAAACTTGTTGAACATGTTAATGCCTTTTTAATAGCCGGGTTTATTCGGCATGTAAGTTTTTGATATCAGCCAGTTCTTTTTCCAGGGGAACGAAAGTGTATTTTATTTTTTCGTTGTTCTTTACCTTCCCCAAGCCTTCGGCCAGGATCTTTTCATCCGGGTTCAGTCCTTCTGCCACTACATATAAGTGAGGTATTTCCTGTGCTATGGTAATTTGTCGGGCATTAAGTACATTGTTTTTGTCAACAACGTACACGTACTTTTTATCCAGCACGTCAAAAGTGGATTTCTGGGGAATGATGATGGCCTTATCCAACTTTACTGGCATAAGGATGTTCCCGGTTTCGCCATGACGAAGAATTCTTTTGGGGTTGGGGAAGGTGGCCCTGAAGGCAATATTTCCTGTTTCATTATTGAAATCGGCTTCAATGGTCTCTACTACTCCCGGAAACTCAAACATTTCATTGTTTGCCATTTGCAGCAGCACTTTCTGGGCTTTTTTATCCTTTACGGCCCGGCTATAGTCGAGGTATTCTGCTTCGCTTACATTAAAATAGACCCACATTTTACTATTGTCGGACAGGTTGGTCAGCAGTTCTCCTTCGTCCACAAGGCTTCCCAACCGGGTGTAAAATTTGTCCATTATACCGCTAAAAGGGGCACGGATCTCCGTGAATGCCAGATGTGCTTTGGCAAGGTCGAGCTCGGCTTTTGCCTTGTCCATTTTGGCTTTGGCCATGGATAACTCGTTCGGGGAAACGATATTGTTATCAGCGAGGCCTTTGGTATTCGAATATTCGATCTCGGCGAAATTCAATTCTGCTTTTGCTTTGGCGACCTCAGCTTCGTATAGAGCCGGCATTAGTTTGAACATGAGCTGGCCTTTATTCACAAACTGGCCTTCATCTACAAAAATGCTTTGCAGGTAGCCTTTCTCCTGCGACCTCAATTCGATATGACTCGCTGAGCGTATCTGACAAACGTATTCCTTGTAGATCGTGGTGTCTGTCTGTATAGGGCTGGTAACTACAAATGTCGCTTCTTCCTCTTTTTCCACTGCCCGCTGTGAACAGGAAACAAAACACAACAGGGATGCCGAAATGGCAATGATGCTAATTCCTTTCATTAAATATGATTTCTGGTTATAAGAACTTAAGGCCAAAAGGCTATAGAATGCCTTGCATGAAAGTGGGATCACTCTCGGAAATGCAGGCGATTATGGATAAAAACAGGGTTAGGAAAGATGCGCCTTCCAGGAATGGTGTAAAATAAATAACGGTGGATCGGCCTGGTGGTGAACAGCACGGGCCAGGCGCCGGTAGTGGTTATTAACAAGGGAGGTATATAACCATCGTGCTATAATATAATCAGCGGTCAGCACACGTTCAGGGTGACCCTGAAAATCATGGGCATCATCTTCGTTCAGTACTTCCACGTCAACATCAATGCTTACATGGGATGATTCGCTTTGGCCTGAACTTTTTTCAGTATAGTGAAGAGAAGCAGAGCTTATACTGCCGGAAAAAAATGAAAGATGGGCAGCAAAAGACAGCTGCTGGATCAGAATTATTGCAGCCAACAATGAAACAAAGCGAAAATTTAAACAGGTTTTTACCTGCAGGAGCTGATTAGCTTTCAATTTTGGCATGTTGCGCGAAAGTACAAAAAAAGGAGTAATTGGCCGGCTTTGGGGTTAAGCCTGGATAGGGCAACCGGAGTATTGGCCTCGTTTTTACTTATCGTTAACTTTTCCGGAGCATGGTTCAGATCATAGTGACCGTCAAAACCCGGGGGAAGGTCAGTAATTAAATATCATCATCCCCGCTTCATCCGTCAACGCATTTCTTAACAATGGATTATTGAACAGATCCCTGTAGTCTATCCATTTGTTGTTGACCCTGATCTTATGGTAGATCATACGGGCACCATGGCTGTAATCTGCATACCAGTTCACATGCCCCGTATACAAGGGCTGAATGGGCTTGCCATCCGGCTTATGCCAGCCATATATGGCAACCCGGTCGTTCTTCCCCTTGAATGCGGCTTCACTGCAGATCACGATGTCTTTTTTTATGCCACTGATCAGTCCTTTCATTCCTTTGCGCTGGCCTTCAATGATCAGGTGATGCTGCCACATGGTGACCGTGCTGTCCCGATAAGCATACATGGGAACCGGTTCCAGTTTCACCTTGCTTTGTTGGTAGATCAGGTCAACCATCTTCCTGGTGGGAAGAAAGCAATGAAGGCTGTCTGCCATAACCTGAGCAGCCAGGGGCGTTAGCGGAACCCTGGCCCAATCCTGATTGGTGCCGATCATGGCATAATCAGGTGAACAATAGAAACTGATGCGGTAGGCATTGCCTAATGAATCTTTGTAGTTAAAGCTGACGGCCTTGAATTGAAAGAAAAAGTCCGGAACATTTCCCTGGTTGAAATATTCAAGAAACAGTGAATCGCGTTGCTTCCAATTATATGCCGCTGCCTGCTTATAGAATGATGTTCCTGAAATGGATCCTGCCACATGATCTGGGTGACGCACATGCAGATTTTTATTGCAGGCAATGGCTGCCAGCAGGGAGATCACTATGACGATATTTTTACTTCGCATTTTATGGAAGGAGTAAGTTAAGTTGCATTGGTCAATCAGGTTTAATTTAGTTGATATCGGAATTTATCGAAAAGACCTGGATATGGTCATATGATCCTGAACAATTTGCCTTTATTAAAGTAAGACTGAAAACTCATCAAATGTGGCACAAAAAACATTTACGAATAACTCTCCTTTTAATGCCAACGATTTTTTCACTTGCGTTAGACGCAAATGCACAGGACAGTCTCCTGATCAGGAGTCATGTAACTAAAATGAAGAATGCAAGAGTCTATACCCTACAGGTTGCTGGCCTGATGCCGGAAGGTTCATACGGCTTCAAACCCGTGGAGGATGAAATGAGCTTCAGGGAACAATTGGTTCATATCGGTAAAAATTTATACTGGTTGAGTTCAACTTATATCAGGGAAACAGATGATCCCGTTAAGAAAATGGAACTTAATATGAATAGCCTTACTAAAGAGCAGGTGGCAGGCTTTCTGGAAGGAGCCTATGATTATGCCATTGCATCCTTTCAGGAAGTAGATGTAAAAACCTTATCCAAGGAATTCAACTGGGCAGGCGGTAAAATGAATAAAATACAGTTCATGAACCTGATCCAGGATCATCAGACACATCACCGGGGTCAACTGATGGTTTACCTGAGATTAAATAAATTGCAGCCGCCAAGATATATTGGTTGGTAATAAGCTATTGTCACTAATTGGTGATATAGCAAAAGTAAAAGGGGCTATTACAGCAGGGAACAGTTATGATCCGGATCTGGATATATACGAAGATGCGGTAATTGTACAATGTGATATTGTGAATTGAGCTTCTATTGCAGGTGTTGATGCCAGGCGGGACACCGGGCTAAATATTTGTTTCGTCGTAAAGGTCGCCATGCCCGGCCAGGATTTCCCTGTATTTATTGAACAATTTGGTTTTGGAAACAAAACCAATAAATTTTCCATCCTGATCAAGAACCGGTAAGTACCAGCTTTGGGTAATATCGAATTTCTCCATGACGGAATGCATGTCCTGATCATAATGCAGAATGGCAGATGGCTTTTTCATCAGCGTTTTAATGGGCACCTGTCCGAATTGTTCCGGCTTGAAGAGCCTTTGCTTGATATCGTTCAATTCGATGATCCCGGCAAACCGTTCTCTGCGGTCAACAACGGCATAGATGTTCTTATCACTCCGTTTGACAATTTCAATGAGATCCACTAGTTTTTTATCAATGTTCACTCTTTCATAGGTGTTTTGTAAAATATCTTCCAGCTTGATGGAGGTCAGTATATTCTTCTCCTTTTTTTGTGTAAAGATCTGCCCTTCCAATGCGAGTTTTTTTGTTTCCATGGAAAATGGTTCATAGGTTTTTACTATAAAAAAGGATATGGACGAGGCGATCATGAGCGGTATGAATAATTCATATCCGTTAGTGATCTCTGCAATTAAAAAGATGGAGGTCAATGGGCAGTACATCACTCCGCTCAGAACACCTGCCATAGCTACCAGGCTGAAATTACCAACCGGAATTTTGATCCATGGCGTGGCATTCAGCAATTTTGCAAAAAAGAATCCCAAATAAGCACCGGTAAAAAGCGAGGGGGCAAAATTTCCCCCGTTCCCGCCGCTTCCAATGGTAATGCCGGCTGCAATTGGTTTAATTAACACTATGAGTGCCGTGAAGGCTATAATACCCCATTCCGGTCCAAGCCTGGACAACAGGGTAGTATTGTCTGAATACTGATCAAACATTCCATTGGCTACCACTTTTACACTATCGTAGCCTTCGCCAAATAATTGGGGAAACACAAAATAGACAGCCAGCAGCATCGCTCCGCCAACCGCAGCCTTCAGGTATTTGTTTAACTGCCAGCCATGAATCCGTTTTTCAAATCCTTTAAATACCCGGGCATAATAAAGGGAAATAAACCCTGCCAGTACTCCTAATAAAATATAGTAGGGGACATTGTTATAATCGAAACTCTGTTTAAGCGCAAAATTGAAAAGGGATGATTCTGCCAGGATTATTTTTGAGCACAGTACACCTACTACTGAAGAAATAATGAGTGGAATAAAATAGCTGACCACTGTTTCCGCTAATAGAACTTCCACTGCAAAAATGACTCCGGCAATGGGGGCGTTGAAAACCGCTGAAATGCCGGCA
>JAHEFC010000399.1 GCA_024640385.1 Sphingobacteriales bacterium | reverse complement strand
ATATTTTGAAAATGAGGCTGATGGACGATAATGCAGCACAGGAGATCAAAGGATGGTTAGTACGTGGAGGATTTATGGAAGGCTGGAGCCTGGGTGAAAACGCAGGTGAATATACTGAGGATATGCTTTTTGCTGAAATTCACCGAAGAACCCCGTTAAAAGGAGGTTTCTTGTTTTCTAATCGTATTCGAACGGACCTTCGCTGGGTTGGCCAGGAACCAGCTTTCTCCTACAGGATTCGTGACCGGGTAATGATTGAGAAAGAATATAAATCCGGGCGAAGTTCTATCGTTCCTTACGTGAATGCAGAACCATACTGGGATTCGAGGTACTTAGCTTTTAGCCGGATTAGACTTATAGGAGGTACCACTGCTTCATGGGGATCACGCTTTGCGTATGAGGGCAATTTAACTTACCAGTATGATGAACATTACAATACAACAAATCTATATGCATTAAATATTATCCTGCACGTGTTTTTTGAAACAAAACAAGTTAAAAGCACCAACTCAAACTAATTGGATTGTTACAGAATATCACTAACACCTGCCCCTCAATAATGGTATCTGAATGATTTAAAACTACTTACAAAAGAGTTGTTTTTTATCATTGGATTTAATGATTACCATCATTCCTTAAATATATAGAGAGAAGTAATTTAGTACTTAAATTAAAAGAAATGTGGGAATTATTTATTCCTGTCTTTAACTAAATAAGACTCCGGACTTAGCGTTTAAACAATGCTTCAATACATACATTGTGGAAGTGAGCAATAAAATTTTATTCAAAAGTAAAAACCAATAAAAATGAAAGTAATTATCATTGGTGCAGTTGCAGGAGGTGCATCCTGTGCAGCCCGTCTTCGCAGGTTAGATGAAAAAGCCGAAATCATCATGGTAGAACGCGGGCCTTATGTTTCATATGCTAATTGCGGCCTGCCCTATCATATTGGTGGTGTAATTGAAAAAGAATCAAGCCTGTTAGTGGCTACTGTTCAATTATTTAAGGATCAATTTAATGTGGATGCACGGGTTAATTGCGAGGCTATCGCCATTTCACCGGAAAATAAAACCGTAAACTTCCGGAATACCGTTACCGGAGAACTAACTACCGAGACCTATGATAAACTAGTGCTTTCACCGGGTGCAGTTTCAGTTCGGCCTCCTTTGCCCGGAATAGACCTTCCGGGAATTTTCCATCTGAGAACAGTTCCTGATGCCCATGCAATCAATGAATGGCTCGAAAAAGGAAGTCATTTTTTGACGGGGATGCATAAATATTCAGGATTTCAAACCGTGAGGCCGAAGGTTCATGCTGTTGTTATAGGTGGGGGCTTCATTGGCCTGGAAATGGTAGAGAATCTTGTGCACAGGGGTTTTGAAGTAACCCTGGTAGAAATGATTGACCAGGTGCTGCCCCCAATTGATAAAGAGCATGCTGATGTGGTTGCAGGCTGGCTTAGGAGCCATGGTGTTAAATTAGCGCTTGCAGACGGAGTGGCAGGTTTTAAACAGGGGGCCAATGGATCTATCGATGTAGAAACAAAATCCGGGAAAATTTTTCCTGCCAATGTAGTAATCCTGGCATTGGGTGTTCGTCCGGATACCACACTGGCAAAGCTGGCCGGCCTGGAGATCGGGCAACGCGGAGGCATACGCGTAAATGATCAGATGATCACAAGTAACCCGGATATCCTGGCAGTGGGCGATGCGGTTGAAGTGAAGGATTATGTAACTGGAGAATGGAGCCTGGTAGCATTAGCCGGTCCGGCAAACCGCCAGGGGCGCATAGCCGCCGACGTAATTTCCGGAAGAAATTCAAGGTTCCGCGGTACTCAGGGAACTTCGGTTATTGGGCTATTTGGTGCAACCGCAGCATGGACAGGCGTAAGTGAAAAAGCGCTCATCCGGCAGGGTATTACGGATTATGAGAAGATCTATCTCTACCCAAATTCCCATGCAGGTTATTACCCCGGGGCAAGACCAATAGCCATGAAGGTAATATTCAAAAAGTCGGACGGCAAACTCCTTGGGGCTCAGGCCTTGGGGTTGGATTTAGTTGAGAAGCGAATTGATGTGATGGCAGCCATGCTTCAAATGGGCGGAACGATCTTCGATTTGGAAGAGGCAGAACTTTGCTATGCTCCACCTTATGGCAGTGCCAAAGATCCTGTAAATTTTGCAGGCATGGTAGCAGCGGATATTCTAAGAAATGACATGCCACTCTCTCATTGGCGCGAAGCTAAAACAGAATTCCTTTTGGATGTGAGAGAGCCATTTGAACTTGCGGTAGAAAATATTGAAGGTGCACTTCATATCCCAATCGGACAATTGCGGGCTCGTCTGGGAGAACTACCAAAGGATAAAGAAATCAACGTGATCTGCCGTTCAGGGCAGCGTGCTTATATCGCTACCCGAATGCTTGTACAAAATGGATTCAACGCAAAGACGGTATCAGGTGGAATGCTTTCGTTTGCACATAATTATTTGTTTGGTGAAAATGATTAAAGAAACTGAGTTATGACTTCAATGATCCTGTTAAAATTCTCAATGGCGGTTTTCGTTGTGAGCAACCTGCTGGAGATGGGTCTGAAACTAAAACTTGAAGATGCGTTCAGGGGATTACGCAACCTGCGTTTTATGATATATACTTTAGTGTGGGGCTTCGTAATAGGTCCTGCATTGGCGTATGCCATTACATTGATTATTCCGCTTGAACCTCCTTATGCACTGGGGTTAATATTTATGGGTATGGCGCCTTCTACTTCTTTCTTACCCTTGCTTGTAGACAAAGCAAAAGGAGACCTTGGATTTACGGCTGCATTCATGCTGACGGTTTCCATAGTGACAATCATTTTCATGCCACTGGCTGTGCCCGTGCTTGCAAAAGGAATAACAGTGAACGCGTGGACGATTGCCAAACCTTTGCTCCTCATCGTTTTCTTACCCATGGTTATTGGAATATTGATTCGGCGCTGGAATATTGATCGTGCGAATAAAATTAGCCCGATTGTAAAAAAGATTACAAGTGTGTTTGCCTGGTTAATGATAATACTCTGTATAATCGAATATGGCAAAGGCTTTGTTGGCGTAGCCGGCAGTTTCGCGGTAATCTCGCAGGTGATATTTTTTACCGTGCTGTCCACAGCTGCCTACTGGCTTAGTTTCGGTTTAAAGCATGAGCAGAGAATTATACTGAGTATCGGCATGTCAACCCGTAACCTGGGTGCGGCACTGGCACCACTTTTTTCTATCGCATCTATGGATGAACGTGCCATTATCATGGTGGTACTGGGGCTTCCGCTAATGGTAATTTTTGCAAGGCTTGCCGCTAAATTATTTGGTCGCCAAACCGGTGAATCGGTTGAAAGTGCTATGTCTTCAGCAAGAAATACCTCTCAAACCTAAATGACATGGAAAAACCTCTATTCTATGGAATCGAAAATTTCGAGACCTGTTTCTAAAGAACACGGCAGTCTGATTAATGTTTGGTATTTATTCATGAAAGCAACCTACAGGATGTTTTTTGGAAAATGAGATGAAAGAACAGAACATTTAAAAAGTTTGATACAGCTGGTTTTTTTTGTAGCAAAATTGTACGGCTAATAATTAAATTCTAGGACTAAATAATGTTTTCATAAATAAATAATTAATGGGGTTTTGGGATGGCCCAGAAAAAAAGGTAAAGGATGAAGGACTTTAGTCTCAAAAAAATGGGATAAGGAATTAGTAAGCGTTGTCTGCCCAAAAAGTAAGGCTTTGATTATGGAAAATATAAGATTAAGGAAGCATGGGAAAATAAGGATCCTCGGGAAAAGTGGGAACCTTACAGAAACGATTATGAAAGGGGAAGTCTGCGGGAAGACCTTAGTGAAAACAGCGAAATATGGAATTTCCTTTTTGAGTTGATTTGTACCCATATTTCCGGTGATAAAGTGCATGCATT
>JAHEFC010000097.1 GCA_024640385.1 Sphingobacteriales bacterium | reverse complement strand
AAACCCGATTGGAAAGCAGGGAAAAAATATGGGGGGCTACCTGTTCAAATACCGGAGCCTCTTTCACCATTTCATTACTGATGCCTGTAAGAGAAGTAATGTACCGGGGAATGTTGACGCCTGGGTTGACAAGTGTCTGGAACTTCCCTTCGATCTCTTTTCCGTTATGAAGAATGATGGCTACCTCAGTAATGGCGCCTGAAGAAGCATGCCCGCCAGTGGTTTCAATATCTACGATCGCGTACACGATTAAAATTATGAATTTCCGGGCGCAGTTGATCGCGACCTATAAAAAAAAGCGGACCCTGTCCGCTTTTTACTGAGTGGAATTATGTTATAGCACGCAAGCCTTGGACTTTTACCAGGCCCAGATCGTAATTGCTATGATCGTTGCATAAAGTGCAATAACGATCAATGTAGTTTTAAGATTTTCCTTAATGTGTGATGTGTCTAAATGCCGCATAGCCTAAATTTTAAAAGTTAACAAATTGGGTAGAGGGGCTAAAACGGTTTCAAGGGTGTTGGAAATCTCCAGTTCCAGGTCTTGAGGGAGAAAGAACTTATTACTAATGTAAGACATTTCAGGGTAAATCCCAAAAAAATGTTAAACAGCTTTAACATATGGGGTTAACAATTTGGGAATCAATCCGCCGCCTTAGCCCCCGATTTTTTACCTTTGCAGCCTTGATCAAGTAAGGAAATGGCCCTAAGCAAGAATTTTGAGCACCAGTCAGCCGAATCGAAATGGTACCAGCACTGGCTGGACAAGCGATACTTTGCCAGCAAACCGGACGGAAGGGAACCTTATACGGTGGTGATTCCGCCTCCGAACGTGACCGGTGTGCTCCATATGGGCCATTGCCTGAATAATACGATCCAGGACATCCTGGTACGTCGTGCCCGTATGCAGGGCAAAAATGCCTGCTGGGTACCCGGTACTGACCATGCTTCGATCGCTACTGAGGCCAAGGTGGTGCAGATGCTTCGTGAAAAAGGCATCCCAAAGTCTTCCATCAGTCGGGATGAGTTCCTGCAATATGCCTGGGAATGGAAAGAAAAATACGGCGGTATCATCCTGCAGCAGCTGAAGAAAATGGGATGCAGCCTGGACTGGGACCGTACATCATTCACCATGGATGAGCATTATTACCAGTCTGTGATCTCAGTATTTAATGATCTCTATAGGAAGGGCTATATATATCGCGGCAAAAGAATGATCAACTGGGATATTAAAGCAAAGACTGCCCTGAGCGACGAAGAGGTCATTTTTAAAGACATGCAGTCCAAACTATATTACCTGCGGTATGAACTCGAAGGCAGCCCCGGGGAATATATCACCATAGCCACTGTACGCCCTGAAACCATTTTGGGCGACACAGCGATCTGTGTACATCCAGATGATGAGAGGTTCCGGCATCTGCGGGGCAAATTCGCCTATGTTCCCCTGATCAGGAGGAAGATCCCCATCATCACCGATGAGTATGTAAGCATGGAGTTTGGCACAGGTGCGCTGAAGATCACGCCGGCTCATGATATGAACGATTACCAGCTTGGACTGAAACACGGCCTCGAGATCATTGATGTATTGAATGATGATGGCACTATGAGTGCTGACGCCCAGTTGTATGTTGGGGAAGACAGATTTGAGACCAGAAAGAAAATTGTCATGGACCTTGAAGCAGCGGGTCATGTGGTCAAGATCGAAGACTATGCCAACCAGGTTGGTTTTTCCGAAAGAACTGATGTTGTTGTTGAACCCAGACTGTCGTTACAGTGGTGGGTAGACATGAAGAAGATATCCGGTCCGGCCCTCAGAGCAGTAGTTGAAGATGATATCAAATTCCATCCTCCAAAATTCAAAAACCTCTATCGCCATTGGATGGAGAATATCAAAGACTGGTGCATCAGCCGCCAGTTATGGTGGGGCCACAGGATCCCTGCCTGGTATGATGCGGAAGGAAATGTGTATGTAGGCCTGAATGAAGATGAGGCATTAGCGCAATACAAAAAGCATAATCCAACAGGTACGGTTGCTGATCTGAAACAGGATGAAGATTGCCTTGACACCTGGTTCTCTTCCTGGTTGTGGCCATTTGAAGTATTCAAAGGTTATTCCAACCCGGGGAATGAAGACATTAAATATTATTACCCTACACAAACACTGGTAACAGCACCTGAGATCATTTTCTTCTGGGTGGCCAGAATGATCATGGCCGGTTTTGAATACAAGCATGAAAAGCCATTTGAGCAGGTATACTTCACCGGTATAGTGAGAGATAAGCAGGGCCGGAAAATGAGCAAGAGCCTTGGCAATTCTCCTGACCTGCTTGAGATGATCGACAGGTATGGAGCAGATGCCGTGCGCTTTGGGATCATGATCTCCTCCCCTGCAGGCAATGATCTGTTGTGGGATGAGTCTGCCAATGAACAGGGACGTAATTTTTCCAACAAGATATGGAATGCCCTGAAGCTGGTGAAGATGTGGGAAGAGAGAAAACCAGTGACCGAAAAATACAGCCAGCAGGATGCTGCCCGTGCTTATTTTGCTATCAACTGGTTTGAAGCAAGGCTGAACCAGGTGAAAGCAGAATTGAACCAGTCATTCGACCAGTTCAGGCTGAGTGAGTCGTTGAGAACAGTATACATGCTGATCTGGGACGATTTCTGCAGCTGGTACCTGGAATGGGTGAAGCCTCCATTCGGAACTGATACCATTGACGGGAAAGTGATTTCTGCAACGAAAAAGTTTTTTGAAGAGCTGATGGTATTGCTCCATCCGTTTATGCCCTTCATCACAGAAGAAATATATCATGAACTGGCCGAACGCAAGGAAGGTGACGACATCTGCATTGCTCAACTGGCCCCGGCTTCAATTGCTGATGAAGCCATTCTGAGTTATGGTAAACTGTTGCAGGAAAGCATTACCGGGATCCGGGATGCAAGAAACAAGGCCCAGCTTAAACCAAAAGAAAGTATTTCCCTTTTTGTTCAGTCTGAGATCGCAGACTCATACCAGGTGATCGGGGACATTCTGATCAAACAGGTAAATGCGTCTTCACTTGAAATAACCGACAAAACCATTGCCGACGCCATTCCGGCCGTTGCAGGTAAAGAAAAGTTCTACCTGGTCTCTTCTTCCCCTATAGATATGGGATCGCAGAAACAGGAGCTGATGAAAGAACTGGAATACCTGAAAGGATTCCTCTTATCAGTTGAAAAAAAACTTGGCAATGAGCGGTTTGTACAGAACGCAAAAGCGGAAGTGGTGGAAATAGAAAGAAAGAAAAAAGCCGATGCTGAGATGAAGATCAGGATGATAGAAGAAAGTTTAACAAACCTGAATTAAAATATCATTTTAATTGCATCGTTAATCCGATATATGAAAACAGTGTTCTTCATCACCTTTTTACTGGCGTTCACAGCTTCACATGCCCAGCAAAAGCAAAAGACCGCTCCAGCGCCGGTAAAATACACGGTCAGCCTCGGCGGCTATACCAATGCCGATGTCAGTGCAGATGTATTTAAGAAGATCATCGACAGTGCCGTGACCGTCAAGGATTCTAAAGGGAATATTTATCCTGTAACCCGGTTTCGCATCAACTATACTTTTGTTGCAACATTTACAGACAGTGAAACCCAGCAGCGTAAAGACTTCAAGGACTTTCGCGTATCAGACTTTTACGATACCAACATGTTGTCTGAAGTCTGGAGAGCCAGTATAAAAGACAACGCCAAGAAAGGCGACCAGGTATTGATCAACAATATCATCATCAGGTTGAAAGACGGAAAGAAGTTGATGGTAGCTGATTTTAAAGGAGAACTCAAATAGCAGGTTGCAGGTTGCAGGTGGCAGGTTGCTGGTTGCAGAAAAGATTTATCGCCTCTCACCTCTCGCCTATCGCCTTCCCCCGCCCTACCGTGGAATCAAATTCACCGGCAGCACAAACTCAAACTGATTGGCATTGGGCGGATTTGCATAAGCATCTGCATCCAGTAATCTCGAATACCTGAATCCAAAACTTATGGGTTGCTGGTTCCACCATTTGGTGTCAAAGTATATCTCAACGCCTGTTGAAGCAAGGCCTGTAGTTATCCCGGTTCTAAGACTTTTCAGATAGCTCTGATCATAGAACAGGTTAGCACGGATACGGTTGAAATAAACGATCTGGGCCAATCCCCAGTCTGGATAAACAACCGGCACATGATAGTTCACTGCCCATTTCCACATTCTGGGAAAATTGGCATCGGGATATCCTCTGGACAAGGGAAAACTGTTGCTGAATAAATATTGCCGGGCAGTATCCCTGGATTGATAAGCCCCTGTAAGTACCAGGCTGTGATTACGAAAAAGCCCTGGCAGGTAAACCGCGGTGCTGGCCAGCAACTGACGGGCCTCGATATCACTGACACTGGCCCGGTACCTGATATTCAGTGTATGTGCAAATCTTGGATAAATATGTTGAACTGCCTGCTGCGTCTGTACACTCCAGTTCAGGGAATTGTCGAGATAATTGAAGGCGAAATTGTCTGACTTGGGCTGGTTGTGAAAATAGACCTGTTGTGTATTGAAAAGTGACTGAAAGGACAGGAATTTATACAACCGTCCACCGCTGAAATTCAATGGTACCCGCAGACCGATATTGGCATTGAGCTCATTCCAGTTCACCCTGTTGCTGTCAGTTGCGGCCTCACGATCGAACGTATAGGACACACCTCCCTTGATCCATGGGAACCAGGCTGCATATGCGCCATTGAAACCGATCTGGGAATAACCTTCATTCTCATTATACAGATAGTAAAGACTCGATGAAAAAGTATTCAGGATATTGTTACCATAAAAAGTAAGGGTCCATTCAGGCTGCTCGTAATAAGGTCTCCAGCTGTGAAAATTGAAAAACTTTGAAGTGCTCCGGTATTTTTTCACATCATAAGTCCCGGCCCCGGCCTTTTCGATCGATAATGAATTTCCTTTCTTCAACAGATCCCCGGTATAAAGATCCGGATCACCGGCGCTCCAGTTTGTCATTGAAACCGGTTTCGTGTGAGCAGCTGCTTTGTACAGCCTGTTTCCCCAGGCGGAGGTAGAAACAAATAAAATACTGTCTCCCTTGTATGGCGCTGCCTGTTGAATACCTGTGTAGCGGGCCAGGACCTCAGTCAGTTCGTTTTTCTTATCATCCCAAACCAGCAGCTGATCCTGACCGCTATGGGCCGCAGTAAAAAAAACAGAGTCCCCTTGTACATAGGGAAATGCAATTGGGTGAAAACTGAACGGGAACAGGATATCAGACCGGCCTTGTTCAATATTTATTCGCAGCAGAGACATCCTGCCCTCTTTTGACCTCACAGCGCAGAACACAGATCTGTCATCACTGGAAAATCTTGGTTGTGAATAGAAATATCCTGAATCAGAAATTGTTTTTTCCAGTTTACCAGTTGCAGCATTTAGAATGTGGATGGCGGAACTTCCATCGGGCTGCACATCCACTGCAGCGATCTTTTTCGAATCGTGTGAAATATCAGGTGAGAAATATTTCGACCTATCGGTCAAAATTCTCCTCGAGCCTGTTTTAACATCGAGCAAAATGATCTCTGAATAGTCCCTCCAACCCCACCGTATATCAGGGTTATATGCGGTATAAGCGAGAACTCCGTTACGGTAACTGAATTGCTCATCATTACCGATATCCTTTACAACAATCCTTTTTTCCTCTCCTGCATGTACAATATAAAAGCCCGGCACATGTTTTCCCGTTCTCCTATAGATCAGAACTGAGTCTTCCCCCATCACATAAGGGAATGCATGATCTATCACATATTTATCAGACACTTCTGTCAGTGCTATGGCGCCATCCTGTTCCAGGTAACTGTTATTGTTTTTAAACTGCGTGAATGCCTCGGCAACAAACTGCTTGTAAGGTTCACCGGTTTGTTTTTTAACTGCACCCTGGAATGGATAAAAAAGGGGTTTATAACGGGCTGCATTATCCGTAACTTTTTTCCAGAACTCATCACCGTACCTGGCGCGTCCATGGGCAACCAGCATATATCCCATGATATAATGATCGGGAATGAGGTTCCTGAAAGAACCATTCCGCAACTTCATATAGCTGTAGGTCTTGTTGGCTTCCCAGAGCGCCCGATATTCAGAAAAAAATGAGGGTAGCCGTCCCCTTCCCTGTCCGGTGACCATGGTTTCCTGGAAAACGGCATCACCTTCAAAGAACCAGTTGGGCACAGCGGCACTGTTGGCAAGCACCTGGCCTTCTTCCCCTGCCACGAAGTAGGCAAATTTGGAAAGTCCTTTCCGGAAATTCATATACTGTTGCACGTGGCGATATTCATGAACAGCCAGCTGATCAGTCCAGTTAAGACTACCCAGCCTGAGGCTGTTCTGCATGGGCGTCATGTAGAATTCACTGCGCCATGGAGCAAGGCCCACATAGCCATTGGAGAATGTGGTCTGGTTCTGCAGAACTATATCGATCTTTCTCGATTGTGGGCCAATGGTGTTTGCAGTATTCTTATGGAGAAAAGCAGAAACATCGGCTACACGGGATGCCTGTTTGTCCAGGCCGTCAGGAAATATTACCCTTACGGCTGACGTATTGATCTGTTTCCACTTGATCGATGGCGGATTGCCTCCGAATTCCTGCGCTGAAAGGCTGAACGGGAATATGAATAATAACACAAGGAAACCGATTCTCATAAAAAGTAAATTAGCTAATTTAACGCAATGCTTTTACTCGCCCTGGCCATTGCACCAGGCCTTGCCATTTCCATTTATTTTTTCCTGAAAGATCAATACAACAGGGAACCGCGCCGGCATCTGCTGATCAGTTTTTTACTTGGAATTTGCAGTGCGCTTTTAGCAGTTCTAGCAGAAACCTTCCTGATCGACTATTTCCATATTGAACCGAAAAGTTCCATTGTCAGCGCATTGATCATGGC
The DNA here is from genome assembly GCA_024640385.1 of Sphingobacteriales bacterium. Lineage (GTDB taxonomy): Bacteria > Bacteroidota > Bacteroidia > Chitinophagales > Chitinophagaceae > Pollutibacter. The sequence goes on along the minus strand of JAHEFC010000097.1, from coordinate 4,307 downwards.
CTATCCCATCGTAGCCCTGGCTGAAGAATGGAGCAAATACATCATGGTACGTTTATATGCGTTTCCTAAACCGGAATTTGACGAGCCTTTTGATGGAATTGTTTATTCCGTCATGGTAAGCATGGGTTTTGCCACCGTGGAGAATATCGCCTATGTAATGCAGACAGGTTACGGTACCGCCATCATGCGCATGTTCCTGTCCGTACCAGCCCATGCAAGTTTTGCCATCATTATGGGATATTACCTCGGCAAAGCAAAATTCGCAGGAAAAAGAAGGACCATCCTGTTGATGACCGGCTTGTTTTGGGCCGTTTTCTGGCATGGGACCTACGATCTTTTCCTGTTCCTGCAGGAGAATGAAATGGTGAGACTATTCGTGTCAGACGGTCTGTTGTTTGCAGGAGCTCTGTGCTCATTTCTCCTGGCTATCCGCCTGTCTTCCATTGCCATCAGGGAACATGTGCAGTTATCCGAAAAAATGCATAAGGAGAAACCTGAGCAAGGTTAAACAGTATTATGCCGAAAGGCTGAAAAAATGTAATTTTGCCGAAATTTTTCTAAACATGTCTACACTGAGCAAATCCATTGATTTTTCCCTTCCCTATAAAGTAAAAGACATCTCATTGGCTGAATGGGGCCGTAAAGAGATCCGTCTTGCAGAAGCTGAAATGCCGGGTCTGATGGCAATTCGTGCAGAATATGGGCCAAGCCAGCCGCTGAAAGGTGCTCGTATTGCAGGTTGTTTACATATGACCATTCAAACCGCGGTTTTGATCGAGACCCTGACGGCCTTGGGAGCAGAGGTGAAATGGAGTTCCTGCAATATCTTCTCTACGCAAGACCAGGCTGCCGCCGCCATTGCAGCTGCAGGTATTGGTGTTTATGCCTGGAAAGGACAAACCATTGAAGAAGCTGATTGGTGCATTGAGCAGACTTTATTCTTCGGAAGTGCTGACCGTCCCCTGAATATGATCCTGGACGACGGCGGCGATCTTACCAACATGGTTTTTGATAAGTATCCTGAACTGGTTCAGCATATCAAAGGTCTTAGTGAAGAAACCACTACCGGCGTGCACAGGCTGTATGAGAGAATGGCAAAGGGTACACTTCCCGTTCCGGCCATCAATGTGAACGATTCAGTTACCAAATCGAAATTTGACAATAAATACGGTTGTAAAGAAAGCCTTGTAGATGCGATCCGCCGTGCAACAGATGTTATGCTGGCTGGTAAAGTGGCAGTAGTTGGTGGTTATGGAGATGTGGGTAAGGGTTCCGCTGCTTCGTTGGCTGGTTCAGGCTGCAGGGTGATCGTAACCGAGATCGACCCTATCTGTGCTTTACAGGCTGCTATGGATGGCTTTGAAGTCAAAAAGATGATCGATGCCGTAAAAGAAGCTGATATAGTAGTCACTGCTTCCGGTTGCCGCGACCTGATCACAGAAAAGCATTTCAGGCTTATGAAAGACAAAGTGATCGTTTGTAATATCGGGCATTTTGATATCGAGATCGATGTAGCCTGGCTGAACAACAGCTATGGCCATACAAAAGACACCATCAAACCCCAGGTTGATATTTACAATGTTGATGGCAAAGACATCATTCTACTGGCTGAGGGACGCCTGGTGAATCTTGGATGTGCTACCGGTCACCCCAGCTTCGTGATGAGTAACTCATTCAGCAACCAAACGCTCGCCCAGATCGAACTCTGGACCAATCATGACAAATACGAGAACAAGGTTTATGTACTTCCTAAACATCTCGATGAAAAAGTTGCGAGATTACACCTTGGCAAGATCGGCGTGGAATTGGATGAACTGACTACTGAGCAGGCCGAATATCTTGGTATTACCAAAAATGGTCCGTTCAAACCGGAACACTATCGTTATTAGAAATAAGATAGACTAAAAAATAAGTGAGCAGTAAGCAGTGAGCGGTAAGCAGAATAAATCTGCATGCCGCTTTCCGCTTACTGCTCACTGTTTTTACAGCTATTTTTTGATCATGAAATTCTTATTCCCATTCGCATCAACGCGGTAGAATTTATCACCCCCTTCAATGAGAAGTGCTTCAGAGTGGCCCTTTGCATGGTGGGTATCGGTGTTGAATAACTTACCATTGAACCACATACTGACGGTATCTGCTACTATCGTGTGACCTGTAACAATATGGTCACTATTGAAGCGCGCCAATGAACTATCCACCTGCAATTCAACAAGGGGATTGCCCCTGTTACTGTAAAATCCCCTGTACCAGAATGGGCCATTATCGCTGTACAGGATATCGGTTTCCAGGTTAGGATAGGCGTAGGTAGAATCTGCGTAGAATGGCCTTGCCAGCTTATTGATCAGCGGAACATCAAACGGTATACGATATACAGCAGGCGAAATACCCCCGTGAATATATAGTATATCACCTATTTTTTCAGCAACATTCTTGGTTCTCAGCCATCTGCCCAGTTCAGTTTTTTCACCAATTAACTCAACATACTGCTGGTTCATCAGCTGCGCGGCCTTGAAATATTTCGGATCAAGATACCTGAGGTCTCCAGATAAATTCATGATCTCGTGATTGCCGAGAACATAGTGCACATAACCCCCGGCTGCTTTTGCTTTGTCTTCCAGGGAGTAGATCAGCCAGAGCACTTCCATTTGATGCTGCCCCCGGTCAACAAAATCACCCACAAATAATACATGGCCATCGTCAAAGGTCCAGTTGAAGTTTTCGTCGATCACTTTGTTGGCAATAAGCAGTTTTCTCAATGCACCGAAATTCCCTTCTATGTCAGAAAGAACCAGCGCTTTTTTGGGCTTTCCCCATACGCTCCGTTCTTCCTGCAGTTTTGCCTTCAATTTGACATCAAATGTTTTTCCAGGCACTTCAGTAGACACTTTTACCACAAGTCCGCTTCTTTTGTCAATATCCATACTGTCAACTTTCCTCGCCAGGGAATCACCATCTTTTATAATATAGTTGACATACAACTGGTTAGCTGAATAGGTGATATAAGGGCCGTCAGTGATCTCATGTTCTACAGGGGGATCATTTTTAAGAGAACTCATACCAAATAAAAGAAAAGGCATTATGGCAAGCGACCATTTTTTCATACTGATGGGTTAATATGGTAATCAATCAGGGTTTGTATAAATTTACAATTTGATCACATTGATTGTGGAAAAATATTTTCAATTGTAACAAGCCATTTTGATATTTTTTTCACAAACTTCATATTGAGACATTGATTTCCAAAAACTTGAGGCAGATTCCGCTACCTTTGTTAAAATCCGGACGCATGAAGCACTACTCTCCTGAGGGAAATGCTCAAACTTTGATAAAGGGCATTTTTTGTTTTTTTATGACCCCTGATTTGGCTCTCCAATTTAAGTTTTTGGCAAACTGTAGCTATTGCCCTGGTGTTCATTTTTGCTATGAAGATCATTGGCGATCGATTTAAAGAATAGGCATTAAAGATTAGCATAAAATTTGCAGTTGATAATCAGAAGATTGAGGTATGCATATAAATTTCATCCGTAACATCCAGTTCACGAAATTATTGAAGATCGATGGCCGATTAAGGGAATTTAATTTCAGGAAACTGACCGGCCTGAATGAGGGACTGATCACTGTTGACGTAAGCGACGACAGGGGCAACAGGATCATGTTCACTATGCAAAAGAATGGGAGCGAATATATTTTCTATAACCAGCCCTATCTGCCCGATTGGGTTGCCAAAAATGAACAGAACCTCAGCGAAATGATAGATGCTGAGCTTCGTGCCATTGGCTGATCCCTTTCTGAGGTGCATAACAGCAAAATACTCAGATCCACTCAGGGTTTTATGAGCCTTTTTTATGAATTTCCATGGTTTTTAACAAATTCACCCACTTCGGGGTTGGCGTTTTCGCCTAAAAATCAATTGCTTTAGCCTGATCCGGGTATATAAAACTTTATCAGAACCAGATCTCAGGATCTTGTACTACGCATCGAACTGTTCAATGAATCCTTCGCCAAGAAGGTAATTCGGGCTTTCAGTCATGTCTTTCAATTCCTTAGCCCGGTCGTCTGCCTCTTCGAATTTGTTCATTCAAAACACAGCCGAGCCGGGAATGGAATTTGAATAGGAACAGGTGCACCCGGTTCTCCCATTTTTCAATATATACCTTAAAATATGATCTTAATTGGACTTACGCTCATTATGATTGCCGGCTTTCTCGTTCGATATATCATAAATTTCAAAGAACAGACCCGCTCCCCGGGGCAGGTAAAAACGGGCAAACCGTTAACTTTGCGACATGACAAAATTATCCGTC
>JAHEFC010000096.1 GCA_024640385.1 Sphingobacteriales bacterium | reverse complement strand
TGGTTTGCTGTTGGCTTACCTTTTTACTTTTTACTTTTTAATTTTTACTTCCTAACTTCTGATTGTTTTTGAAAAGAGTCAAAATTGGAGTATGAACGAGCTCATCAACAGGCTTACAAGTGCTGGTTTAACAGAACAGCAGGCTATCCAGGCGATCACCATTATCAAAGATTTTGCAAAGGAAAAGTTCCCCATCTTTGGCGGCGCCATCGACAAACTATTCGATAAATACCAGGTCAAGCGTGACGATGATTTCCTTGAGTGAGAGGAGATTAATTGTTGATCTCTTCTTCCACTACATTGATACGCTCCAGAACTTCAGATTGGATCTTGAAGGCTTTCTTGTATTGACCGTTCTGTGAGTCAACTACAAAATTCAGGCGGGAATAATCATTACGTACAACTTTGATGGCTTTGCTGAATCCACCTTTACCAATGCTTTCGCGATACAACTCAATACCCGCTTCATCCAGGATGCGCAGCGTGAGTCTTTGGTTTCCGGATTGACGTACAGCAACTTCAAAATTGAAAAAGTCCTGATTGGCACCCGTGTACCTGATGTCTACATTGCTGTCCTTTCCGATCTTGTTGGATGGTGAATCCACCGAAGACGCCATGGCAACGGCTGAGAAAAGAACTGCGAGAACAAGGACAAACATGTTTTTTACAACATTCACTTTCATATACTGAGTATTTGGTGACAAATGAGTATATGACAACAATCATCTTACAATATGTAATTAATACACTATTTGATCAAAGGTAACCCTCGCATTATAGAAATAGCGGATAAGAGGCGGAGAGATAACAATTCCGTAATGTTGCAACATTAATTTTTTGATGTTACAACATTAATTACCGTATGTAAATAAATTATTTATAACCTTCTCCGGCTGAAAGATTAGAAATCAGTTAAAAACATAAAAAAATGTTAACTGCCGCGCAGCTACACATCGAGGATCTGTTGCACAGTTATTTATTGAGGATCTGCCGCGCAATAACAGTTTTCTGTATTTCAGAAGTACCTTCTCCTATTGTGCACAGCTTGCTGTCACGATAATATTTCTCCACGGGAAAGTCTTTTGTATATCCGTATCCGCCGAATATCTGCACAGCATCAGTAGAAACTTTCACAGCAACTTCACTGGCATAATATTTAGCCATTGCAGCCTCCTTGGTCATGGGAAGTTTTTTATTCTTAAGATCAGCTGCCTGCATGGTAAGTAATTCCGCCGCTTCTATCTCCGTAGCCATGTCGGCCAGCTTGAACGAGATACCCTGGAAAGAAGCAATGGGTTGATCAAATTGTTTTCTCTCTTTTGAATATTGCAGAGCTGCTTCAAATGCACCTTTCGCAATTCCAATACTCAATGCGGCAATCGAAATTCTTCCGCCATCGAGGATCTTCAATGCCTGCCTGAATCCATCTCCTACCTCACCCAATCGTTGTGAATCCGGGATCCTGCAGTTGTCAAAAATCATCTCCGCAGTTTCACTGGCACGCATGCCCAGTTTGTTTTCTTTCTTGCCCCCCAGAAAACCTGTTGTGCCACGCTCAACGATAAAAGCCGTACTGTTCCCGCTGACACGCGGCTCACCCGTCCTTGCTATCACTACGGCAACTTCGCCAGAGCGACCATGTGTGATCCAGTTCTTATTTCCATTTAATACCCAATGATCCCCATCTTTAACAGCCGTGGTTTTCATATTGCCCGCATCACTGCCGGTTTCGGGTTCGGTCAATCCCCAGGCACCCAGCCATTCACCAGATGCCAGCCTTGGCAGGTATTTCTGCTTTTGCTGTTCATTGCCAAATTGCAGGATATGACCCGTGCAAAGAGAATTATGTGCAGCAAGACTGAGCCCCAGTGACCCACATACCTTTGCAACTTCCTGGATCACCGCTACATATTCAAAATAAGAGAGGCCGGCTCCTCCGTAAGCTTCAGGAACCAGAACACCCATCAACCCCAGCTTCCCCATTTCACGGAATACGTGCGCAGGGAACTCCTGTCTTTCATCCCACTCCATAACGTGGGGCTTAATATGTAAATGGGCAAAATCCCTTGCTACCTGCGCTACCTGTTGCGTGATCTCATCTTGCTGAAATTCCATAATCCTTATTTCGGGATCAAAAATAGTAAAAACACTAACAAGTGTTAGCTTTTGTTCCGAAGCTGCCTTTAAAACAGGCAAACTGGTCTGTATTAGGCATCGGTATATTGGACTGCAAAACAGTAAAATCAGCATCATGTGCCCCCCTTAATCAAGGTCTATATAAGGCTTCAATCGCTCGATCCATTCACTGGAAAAAATGTTGATTTTACCAAGCTCATCAGCAGCATTGAAACGACCGTGCTGGCTCCTGTATTTCACAATGGCTTTCGCCTCATGTTTTTGTATATATGGATGCATGTCCAACGAGTCCACTTCCCAGACATTGATCCTGACCTTCCTGGAAATCCCCAAACTGTTAATCAGTGCGGGCCTGATCCTGTTGAACAGGCTGTCATCTATTCCGTACACTTCCCTGACTTGCTCAACATGGTGAAATCCACCCAATGCTTCCCTGAATTTCACGATGCGGGCCGCCAGTTTTATCCCTATGCCAGGTAAAGCCTCCCATTCAGTGCTGTCTGCCGTATTGATGTCTATCATCACCCGTGTCTTTTGAATGGGATGCTGCGTGTAATATTTCGGGGTATAAGCCCGGTAATAAAGAGTATCTTTTTTTACGGATCGGTTGGGATAGTAAATATGTGTTTTTCCCTCCCGGCCTGCAATCCGAATATAAGGCAACAGCCTTTCAGCATCCCCGCTGGTTAACCCATAGATCCTTTTGATATCATCGGGTTCGCGGAACCTGCCACCTTTCGACAAATAATTTCTGATGATGGAGATCGTTTTCTTATTCAGGCCCAGCTCTTCCCAGTCCGCATCAGAGATCGTGTTTGGATCAAAACTAAAAAGGTGAAAAGTTCTGCTCACTTCCAAGGCAGCTCCTTCGGCCTTACTTTTCACAAATGAATCAGCAGCAGCCTGCTCTTCATTTGTTATTTTTTCCGGTTTGCCGAAGAATTCCGGCAAAAGCCAGATCGATAAGATCAGTGACACCAGCACAATGATACCCGTTCTTTCTTTCCTGGAAAAGACCAGGTAGCTCATCAACCACTCTTTCATTTTTTATTATGAAGTTGGCATCCCTGCGAATGAAAACAAACGTGAAAAAACAGTTTCGGAGGTTATTTTTCTGATCCCTGATCTCAGATGTTGAGGGATAGTCCGTCGTATGCCAGCTCAATACCTTCGGGCAATTCGTTGCAGATCTCTTCATGTAATCCAAGCTGGTGGGAAATATGGGTAAAATAGGCCCTGGGCACCCCGAGTTCCTGCACCAGGCTCACCGCCTCGTTCAGGGAGAAATGGGAAATATGTTTTTCCTTGCGAAGGGCATTAAGAACCATAACTTCTGACCCCCTTACTTTTTCCTTGGCCTCATCGTCCAGCCTGTTGGCATCTGTTATATAGGTGAATTTTCCGAACCGAAAACCCAGCACCGGCATTTTCATATGCCATACCTCAATGGGCTCAACCGGAATATCACCCACAACAAATGGATCTGTTGCAATCAGGTTCAGGTTGATCTCCGGCACCCCGGGATATTTTCTTTCGGCGAACGCATAATAGAAATCCCTTCTCAACGCCTCTTCGGTGAGTGAGTTCGCAAAAAGTTCCATGGGTTTGCGGGAGAAAAAATTAAATGCCCGGATATCATCGAGCCCGGCTATATGATCTTTATGTGGATGGGTGAACACGATCGCATCAACGTGCTTGGTATTGGTGCGAAGCATCTGGTAACGGAAATCGGGGGTTGTATCCACCACCAGTGATGTTTTAGCGGAACTGACCATGATGCTGCTCCTCAACCGGTTGTCCCTGGGGTCGTTTGATGTGCATACTTCACAGTCGCAGCCGATCATGGGTATGCCGCTGCTGGTGCCCGTGCCCAGGAACCTGATATGAAGATTGGGATAACTCACCCCGCAAATGTAATTGGATTAGTCCAGACCGGCTGAACTAGGACTCTTCGAACTTGGCAGCCAGTTCCTCGTAGAGTTTGCGGTTATCAGGACTAAGGTGACTGGGTTCTATATTCAGCGTGGAGATCAGATCGATCAGTGTATTGATACGGCCTTCGGTTTGCAGGAATTTATTCAGTACCACTACTTTCTTCTGTTCCAGCACACAGTAACCGCTTTGAAAGGTTCCCCTCTCGTATCGCAGGATATATCCCGTTTCTTCGATGAGTTTTTCAATGCGGTTGAGGGTGGCAGGATTATATTTAATGCTCATGGAACAGCTTTTCACAAATGTACTGAACCCTTAGCTTCGGGCCTTCCCTGTTCGCTAAACTTTTCTACATTCATAGAGTTAAATGTGAATAATCTTGGATAATACATACGATGTTATTGTTATAGGCGCCGGTTATTCGGGCCTTTCTGCGGCCAGGCTGTTGAAATCCGCAGGGAAAAAAGTATTGGTCCTTGAAGCCAGGGACCGTGTAGGAGGAAGAGTACATACCCGCCACCTGGACGATGGTCAATATATTGACCTTGGGGCGCAGTGGATCGGTCCTACCCAAAGCAGGATGTACGACCTGTTGAAAGAGTTCAGTATTCCGGCATTCAAAACCCATGACGAAGGCAAAACCATATTGCACTGGGGCGGAAAAACAAAAACATACAAAGGCCTGATACCGCCGCTTCCCATCCCGGCCCTGCTGAGCCTGAACAATGCGATCAAAAAAATAAACAAGCTCTCCGGCACCATTGATCCCGCCAGTCCCTGGCTGGCGGAAAAAGCCGGATACTGGGATTCACTTACCCTGCAAGGATGGATGGACCAGCACATGATGAGTACAAAAGCAAAGCAGCTGTTCTCGCTGGCCGCGCAGGCGATCTTCGCTGCCCATCCTGCAGAGGTCTCCATGCTGTTTGCGCTTTACTATACCAGGTCGGGCCGCGATTTCGACACCCTGATGAATATCCGCAACGGGGCGCAGGAAGAAAGGATACTGGGAGGTGCAGATCTTCCTGCCAGGAAAATGGCAGAGATCCTTCAGCCCAATATTCGGTTATCCATGCCTGTTACAAGCATTGAACAATCATCAGAAGCTGTTATTGTAAGATGCGGGCCTGAACAATTCAAAGGCAGCAAGGTCATACTTGCCATACCTCCTCCCATGCTGGCTAAGATCAATTTCATCACTCCGGTGTCGGCAGGAAGAAAACAGTTATGGCAAAGGATGCCGATGGGAGCCGTATGGAAATGCTATGCCATTTATCCCGAACCATTCTGGAGAAAAAGAGGCCTGAATGGTGTGGTGGCTTCAGACGAGGGATATGCACGGGTGGTGTTCGACAACTCGCCCTATGATGCGAGCAGGGGTATACTGATGGGGTTTGTGCTGGCTGATGAAGCCAGGGCCCTGAGTACATTGAACGAGGCAGAAAGAAAAAAAGCCATTCTCGCTTCTTTCGAAAAATATTACGGGAAAGAAGCTGCACAACCACTCTTATATATGGATCAGACCTGGGTGGAAGAGGAATGGAGCCAGGGTTGTTATACCGCTTTCATGGGCCCACATACGATGACTTCCCTGGGCAAACTGTTAAGAGTACCCGAAGGCCGCCTGCATTTTGCCGGAACAGAAACCGCAGAAGAATGGAATGGATATATGGAAGGAGCCGTGAGGGCGGGGGAACGGGAAGCCAGGAGGATACTGGCATCCTGAGGGACTAATTAAGCAGGTTGCAGGTTACAGGTTGCAGGTTGCAGAAAAATCATATTGCAACCTGTAACCTGCAACCTGCAACCTTGTATTTCAACGTCCTTCCCTTAAATTGCAGCTCTCTTATGAAGAAATTTTTCAGCATACTGACCACAGTGATCCTCGTTTTGATCGGCACCTATTTCCTCTGGTCGGCGCTGGGAAGAACGCCCACCCCGCCGGATGTTAAACTTCATCTCGACAGCACCTATGTGCTGAACTCGGATTCCGGCAAAGGAAATGTGATCGGGATCAACGCTTATATGGTGCCGGATGATTACGCCAGCAAAGATCATTTCTTAGCCAAACTGGATGGCTACATGGGGGTTGGCAAACAAAAAAACTGGTTCAACCCAAAAACGGTAGTGATCTTCCCGGAATATATCGGCGCCTGGCTTGTGGTTGAAGGTGAGAAAAAATCTGTGTATTCCAAACCTACCATAGACGAAGCACTGACCGGCTTCGTACTATCAAACTTTTTTTCCTATATCCGTTCCTGGTTCATGTCGCCCGATTCAGCGCAGGATAAAGTGAAACATTCCGTATTCGCCACCAAAGGCGAAAGAATGGCATCGATCTATACCCGTGTATTTGGTGAACTGGCTAAAAAATATGGTGTGACCATTATAGCTGGTTCCACATTATTGCAGGACCCCGAAGTAAAGAAGAACAGGATCATACCCCATAACGGTTCTCTTGAAAATATCACGGCTGTATTCAACCCGGACGGGACCATGCAGCCTAAACTTTCCCGTAAAGCATTCCCGATTAGCGATGAACTTCCTTTCATCAAAAAATGCCCTCCATCCGATCTTCCGGTATACGATCTGCCCATAGGTAAAACCTCTGTAATGATCTGCGCCGATTCCTGGTATCCCGAATCTTACCAGGCAGTGAAACAGGACGGATTAAAACTGATCGCCGTGCCTTCTTATACAACTACCGACAAGTCTATGGGAACCAAGTGGGTGGGATACAGCGGTTTTGACGAACCTGCAGATGTTGACAGGAATGATATAGGCAAGATCACATTGAGGGATGCCTGGATGAAATACACCATGCCCGAACGGATCAAAAGCATTAATGCTCCTTATGGCATGACGGTATCCCTGCGGGGTAAATTATGGAATCTGGGTACCGATGGTGAATTGATTGTATACGACAGGGGAAAGGTTTTCTCACCGGCACCGATGGAAGGAGCGTCTATGGTTTGTTTGTGGTTGCAGTAATACTTCATTAGAGAGTCAAAGAGTCTGAGAGGCAGAGAGGCAGAGTTTGATTTCTGGCTCTCTGACTCTCAGGCTCTCTGGCTCTCTAACTTTTACTGCTCATCCTGATTATAGGAATGATCATCTCTTCCATTGATATGCCCCCATGCTGGAAGGTATTTCGATAATACTGCACGTAATGGTTATAGTTATTGGGATAACAGAGATAACCATCTTCCTTGGCGAATATGAAAGATGAATTCACAGTTGGAGAGGGAAGTCCTGCTTCTTTGGGATCCCTTACGGCAAACACATCACGTTGCTCATAATTCAGATTCCTGCCATGTTTATAACGAAGGTTGCTGGTGGTCTGTTTGTCGCCAATGACCTTATAGGGTGTATTCACCCGCACACTGCCGTGATCGGTTGACAGGATCAGGTTGAATTTCTTATCCGATATTTTTTTCAGTGCCTGGTACAGTGGAGAGTGAAGGAACCAGCTCTGGGTAAGGCTGCGGTAACTGGCTTCATCGCTGGCCAGTTCCTTCAGTACCTCAAGTTCCGTGCGTGCATGGCTTAGCATGTCAACGAAATTGTACACCACGATACTCACATCAAAATTCAGCAGGTTATGGGCATTGTCGACCAATTTCTGCGCTTCATGATTATTCAGGATCTTATTGTAAGAGAATTTCACATCATCTTTTCTCAGTCTTTTCAATTGGGCCCTGAAAAAATCTTCTTCATGCAAATTCTTCCCGCCTTCTTCTTCATCATTCTTCCACTGAGCGGGGAACTGTTTTTCTATCTCAGAAGGCAGTAATCCGGCAAACACCGCATTCCTGCAGTATTGTGTGGCGGTTGGAAGTATGCTGTAAAAACTCTCTTCTTCCTGTATCCTGAAATATTCTGAAAACACGGGCTGTATGGCTTTCCACTGATCCCAGCGAAGGTTATCGATCAACAGCCATATGGTTGGCGTGCCTTTTTCAATATGCGGCATGATCTTCAATTGGAAAAGATTATGGCTCATGATGGGGGCATCAGTAGACTTCGGGTTCACCCATTTCAGGTAATTCCGGCTGATGAATTTGAAAAACTCGGTATTGGCTTCGTTCTTCTGGCTTTGCAGTACTTCCTGGAGTTCCGGGCTTTCACTCTTCGTCATCTCCAGTTCCCAGTACACAAGTTTCTTATAAATGTCCATCCACTGGTTATAGTCAGGATTGCTTTGCAGGGCCATAAATAGTTCCCTGAACTGCTGCTGGTAGTTGGTCTGCGTTTTTTCCGCTACCAGTCTTTTATTGTCTATGATCTTTTTGAGACTGAGTAATACCTGGTTTGGATTAACCGGTTTGATCAGGTAATCGCTGATCTGGGATCCGATGGCTTCGTCCATCAGGTTCTCCGTTTCATTTTTTGTGATCATCACTACCGGCAACTGGCTGTTCACTTCCTTGATCCGGCTCAGTGTTTCAATGCCGGTGATGCCTGGCATGGTTTCGTCAAGTAATACCACATCTACCGGGTTGATCTTAACATAATCCACCGCATCATATCCATTGGTGAGGGTATGAACGTCGTAGCCTTTGCTTTCCAGGAATTTTTTTTGTGACTGAAGGCTTTCGATCTCGTCGTCAACCCATAGGATGTTTGCTAATGCCATGTAAGGTATTTAGGTTAAGGTGCGGCTAAAGTTAGTATATACGTTCCCGGCTTTATACCTTTGCAGGGGCCCGATTCCAAATTTAACAATTCGTGCATGCCATTCAGAAAAATCATCAATGATCCCGTATATGGCTTCATCACTGTTGATGATCCGCTCATTTTCGACATCATCTCTCATCCATATTTCCAGAGACTGCGGAGGATCAAGCAGATGGCTCTTGCCTACCTGGTATATCCCGGTGCGGTACATACCCGCCTGCATCATGCGCTGGGCGCCTATCACCTCATGAGCCTGGCCCTCACGGAACTCAAGGGCAAAGGCGTTGATATTACGGAAGAAGAAGAAAGAGCGGCCCGGATCGCCATTCTCCTGCACGATATTGGGCATGGCCCTTTTTCCCATGCGCTGGAACATGTACTCATAGAAAACATGCATCATGAAGAGCTTTCGCTGCTGATCATGAAAAAACTCAACGAAGAATTCGACGGATCCCTTCAAATGGCCATTGATATTTTCACCAATGACTACCCGAAAAAATTCCTGCACCAATTGGTGAGTGGGCAACTGGATGTGGACAGAATGGACTATCTCACCCGCGACAGCTTTTTCACCGGCGTGAACGAAGGAGTGATCGGGTACGACAGGATCATCAAGATGCTGGTTGTTCACCATGGGGAACTGATGGTGGAAGAGAAAGCGATCTATTCCATCGAAAAATTCCTGGTGGCCAGGCGATTGATGTACTGGCAGGTTTACCTCCACAAAACTGTGCTCAGTGCGGAAATGATGCTGGTCAGAATATTGGAAAGGGTGAAGGAATTAAGCCAGGTGGGAGACAAGTCTGTGGTAACCGACGGGCCACTGACTAAGTTCCTGGCAGGCGATGTCTCTGACAATATGGTTGAAAACCTGGAACATTTCACTTCCCTTGACGATACCGATGTGGTCGCTTCACTGAAAACCTGGTGTCGCCACCCTGACAAGGTTTTATCCTATCTGTGCAATGCTGTTCTCAACAGGAAACTGCTCAAAGTCAGGCTTCAGGCAGACCCGATCTCACCTGAGTTGCTTGAGGAGAAGAAAATCCTTTCGGCGGCAAAAGCAGGTATTAATATTGCTGAATCTGCTTATCTTGCTTTTACGGGTGAAGCTGTCAACAGGTTGTATAACCCCTATGATGAACATATCAACATTCTCTTCAAGGATGGTTCCGTAAGAAATATATCGCAGGTTGACAATGCCCTTATACACGAAAATCTATCCCGCCCGGTGAAAAAATTTTACATTTGTTATGTAGGGTAAGGATAACAAGCTTAAGAACAACTTATGCAATTCAGTGCTGCTCAAATTGCTATGATCATAAATGGATCCATTGAGGGTGATCCGGGTACCGCTGTGGGCTCATTTGGAAAAATCGAAGAAGCAAAAAAAGGGCAGCTGGCCTTCCTGGCCAACCCGAAATACGAAGATTTCCTTTATACCACGGAAGCCTCCATCATCATCATCAATGAAGCCCTGAAGCTCCGGCAGCCTGTAAATGCCACACTGATCAGGGTGCCCGACGCATACAGCTCCTTTGCGCAATTACTTGGCGCCTACCAGGAACTGGTGGCCAAGCAATTAAAAGGTATTCAGCAACCTTCGCTGATCTCCAATTCAGCTTCGCTGGGGGAGAATGTTTTTGTTGGCGCGTTCAGTTATATAGGCGACAATGTACAGATCGGCGAGAATGTGAAGATCCACCCCCAGGTCTATATTGGCAATGATGTGAAGATCGGGAAAGACACTGTGCTCCATCCAGGCGTAAAGATCTACCAGGGCTGCAAGGTTGGCGCCAATGTGACCATCCACGGCGGTACGATCATCGGAAGTGACGGATTTGGTTTTGCCCCGCAAACCGATGGCACTTATAAGAAAGTACCCCAGATAGGCAATGTGGTGGTGGAAGACAATGTAGAGATAGGAGCTAATTGCACCATCGACAGGGCCACTATAGGGTCTACCATCATACATGCCGGGGCCAAACTGGACAACCTGATCCAGATCGCTCATAACGTGGAGATCGGTTCTTATACGGTGATCGCGGCCCAATCCGGGGTAAGCGGAAGCACCAAAGTGGGTAAAAACGTCATGATCGGAGGCCAGGTAGGTATTGTAGGACATATCACTATTGCCGATGGATCCCGGATCAATGCCCAGAGTGGTGTCACAAAATCAATCAATGCTCCGATGGCTGTAACCGGAAGTCCGGCCTTCAACTATGCTGCCGCCCTCAGGGCCCAGGCCGTTTCCCGCAACCTCCCCGAACTGGAAAAACGCATCAAAGAGCTGGAAAAGCAGATCCAGATGATGCTTGAGAAAGCAGTTTAACGCAGGTTACAGGCTGCAGGTTACAGGTTACAGGTTGCAGGTTACAGGTTGCAGTTCTCTGGATCCTGTTTCTGCGCCTTGCAACCTGGAACCTGGAACCTTGAACCTGGAACCTGCCACCTGCCACCTGCAACCCGCCACCTGCCACCTGCAACCTGCTATATTCTCCCCTTTAGCTTATCTTTGCGCCCACACAATAAGGACGAA
>JAHEFC010000398.1 GCA_024640385.1 Sphingobacteriales bacterium | reverse complement strand
GCAGTACCTGAAAAAGACGTGTTCACGGTTACCATTTCATCGGATGGCAGGGCTTTCGTTTCCATGGATAATCCTGAATTCCGCCAGGTTCTGATCGATAATCTGAACAAGACGAGAAATCTGGGGCTGACTCCGGCAGAAATGAAATCCTTTATTAATGTTCCCAGCGTGGGTGTGCCGTTCAGCCAGTTAAAAGGTTTGCTGGCATTGGATGCTGAACAGCAGAAAAAAGTAAAGCAACCGGGTATTCCGGCGGCTGACTCAACAGGCGGTGAATTGTATTATTGGGTAAGGGATGCCCTTACAGCTTACTCAGGGCGGAAACTGAACCTCCTGATCAAGGCCGATAATAACACTAAATACCCAATGTTCAAGAATGTTCTGAACGCATTCAAAAAGAATGACCAGAATAAGTTTCTGTTGATCACATCACCTGAAGATGCTCCTGCGGGTACTCCGTTACACGAGACCAGGGCTAAACAGGTAGGTGAGGCGCCAAAAACCGAGTAATTATTTATAAACTAAATCATTAGATATGGCAAGTTTAGATACTGGCGATGGCGGTGGCCACAAAAAAGGGCCTGGTGTTAAGAAGGCGAAGAAGCTGTCTACGCGTGTTGACATGACTCCCATGGTTGACCTGGGGTTCCTGTTGATCACCTTCTTCATCTTCACTACTACGGTAGCCTCACCAACCGCTATGAAACTGTTCCTGCCGAAGGATGTAGACAAGCCGGAAGAGCAAAACAAAGTAAAAGAATCCGGTGCATTCACCATTCTGCTTGGAAAAGCTGATCAGGTTTATTATTACGAAGGCCTGGATCCTACCCAGATCAAGGGCACATCATTCAAAGGAATAAGGGAAGAGATTCTGAAGAAGAAGAAATCCACTAATCCTGAGGATCTTGTGATGATCATCAAACCCAGCCAGGATGCTACCTATAAGAATACGGTGGATATCCTTGATGAGATGACGATCGCTGAGATCAAGCGTTATGCCATGGTGGATATCAGTCCTGGGGAATATGAACTGGTAAAAGCAACTGAAGCTGCTAACGGAATTCAATAAAGAAAGCAATGTGGAATTTCTTCACATCTGCATCATATAGATAAAGGCATAAACAATGGATGCAAATAAAATACTAAATAGCGATCTGCTTGACCTGATCTTTGAAGGCAGGAACAAGGATTACGGTGCCTATGAGCTTCGTAAGAAGTACAATTCACGTCTTACCAAGGCGCTCATTATTACCGTTTCCCTTGCATTGCTGATCTTCCTGACCTCATTCCTGGTGAATGCAGCCAAGGAAAGGAGCAAAGGACAGGTTCAGGTGCAGGAAGTAAAACTGGAAGACATTCAGCAACAGGAGGAAAAGAATGAACCGCCTCCACCCCCTCCGCCAAAGCCACCAGATCCGCCAAAAGTGGAAATGGCAAAATTCACGCCTCCCAAGGTGGTGAAGGATGAAGAGGTGAAGGAAGAAGAGAAACCACCAGAAGTGGAGAAACTCGAAGATACCAAGATCGGTACCGTCAACCAGGAAGGTACCAAGGATGAAGGTATCGTTGCTCCTCCGGTGGAAGATAAAGGTGGTGTGGTAGAAGCACCTAAAGTGGATGATGAAGATAAGGTGTTCCAAAAAGTGGAGATCGATGCTGAATTCCCCGGCGGTAACCAGGCCTGGTTCAAATATGTTAGCCGCGAGATCGAGCGTAACATGGATGAACTCCAGGAAGATGGTAAATCCGGAACCGTGGTAGTACTGTTCATCGTGGACAAAGAAGGTGCTGTATCAGAAGTACGTGCACTTCCCTGCGGTGAAGCCGGTGTTACCAACTGTCTCGGCCCAGGCACCAAATTGGCTGAAGTTGCTGTAGCAGCGATCAGGAAAGGTCCAAAATGGAAGCCAGCTGTTCAGAACGGCCGTAACGTAAAGGCCTACAGAAGGCAGCCGGTTACCTTCCGTCTTGAAGAAGGATAACGCAGAGACGTAAAGATATAACGCAGAGACACAGAGGATTTCCTCTGTGTCTTTTTGCATTCATGGGGGCACAGAGACGCGGAGGGGGACACAGAGACACAGAGGATATCCTTTTTGTCTCAGATCCAATCTCTGTGTCTCTGTGTCCTTCTAAGTGTCTCAGTGTCTCTGTGTTACCCCTCCGTGTCTCTGTGTTTCAGTGTTAATAACCCTGATTATCCCGTCTTTGATTTTCGCAACATTGAAATTGAATAACAGACCAACCTCGAAACCTGAAATTTTCAGGTAAGTGTGAAGTTGCCTGAAATGTAATTCATAAAGTGATTTGGATGATTTCAATTCAATGAGCAGTTGATTTTCTAAAATGAGATCAGCTTTGAAAGCGTTCTTAAACAAAATATCCTCGTGTTGAAGGTCAATACAGACCTGATTTTGATAATTGATCTTTCTTTTATTCAGTTCATAACAATAAAGTTTTTCATACACTTTTTCATATAGCCCCGGGCCATACATACTGTGGAGTTTGAAAGCGATATCCACGGCAATTCCTGTCAACTCATTCAATTCCATGTGTAAAGTTGGAGGGATAAATTTTGTAGGGAATAGTATATGCACCAGGGATCATTAGTATTTTCTCCGCGTCTCTGCGTCCCCCTCCGCGTCTCTGTGTCCCTCTCCATGTCTCCGCGTCATGATGATAAACCGGAAAAGACTGCTCAGCAGGTGGTAAGAACAGAAGACTATACCAATCCAAGAATAGAACAGGATGCCAATGTACAACCTGAAGATATCCAGCCGGAAATGAATGAACTTGTAGGCGCAATGATCGGTATAGAGAAAAAAGAGGGATCTGAATATGGTAATGAATCGCCTGCAAATACTGAATCAGTTTCGGGTGTTATTGAAACTCCGAAGCCGGCTGAAAACAACAACTGATCATTGACCATGTAGATATAGAAGCTGAATTTCCCGGTGGTAACCAGGCCTGGACACGTTATGTAAGCCGCGAGATAGAAAGAAATATTGATGACCTCCAGGAAGACGGCCGGTCAGGTACTGTGGTAGTGATCTTTGTTGTTGACCGGGCGGGTGATGTATCCGAAGTAAGGCTTATGCCATGTGAAAATTCGGGAATAATAAAATGTATAGATAATGGATCCAAACTTGCGGAAGTGGCTGTGAATGCTATTAAAAAAAAAGGGCCTAAATGGAAACCTGCGATGCAGAACGGACATGTGGTCAAGGCGTACAGGAGACAACCCATAACTTTCCGGCTGTATAATAATTGATTCGCCAGATTGTAAATCCTTCATACACGTGAATAGTATTTTTTGTCATCAAATAGCATTTATTCTCCATATGACCCAAGAAAGAGCGGTATTTTATGACCGGTATCATCAAAACTCCATTGGTTAATGGATACATTTGCTGCATTAACAGAAATCAATAATATGAAGAAGTTTTTATTGGCTGTAGCCATATTCCTGTATTCAGTGTCTTCATTTGCGCAAAATGGAGAGTCCAGGTCATACCTTGGTGTAAAGGCCGGAATGAATCTTTCGAACCTTAAGTATAATCCTGATATAAGCGGATTTGAACCAAGCACTAAAACCGGTTATGCAGCAGGGCTGTTCGTAAATATCGGCGTCAGTAAGCTGTTTTCTATACAACCGGAAATATTGTATTCCCAAATGGGATCTGATTTCAGCCAAACATTGACCAGTCCTGGCTTTGATGGAACCACTAGTATTGACTATCTGTCAATTCCAGTGCTTTTTAAATTGACTCCGGGAAAGAGATTCGGAATTTTTGTAGGGCCTCAGTTTGACTTCATGGTAGGTGGAAAACAACATGCCGAGAATCAACCTTCAATTTATCTGGATGACAAGATCAATGGTTTTGATTTGGCCGGAACTGCCGGCTTAGAATTCTGGTTGACAAGGAATATCGGCATTTATGGTCGTTATATCCAGGGTTTCAA
>JAHEFC010000095.1 GCA_024640385.1 Sphingobacteriales bacterium | reverse complement strand
ATGAGCTGGGAGCAGATCAGTGGTGATCTCACAAGAAATGATTCTAATAAACAAGGGTCGGGTGGTGGACCCATTACCAATGAAGGCGCGGGCGGCGAGAATTATAATACCATTATGTATCTTATAGAATCGACCCTGGAAAAAGGAGTGATCTGGACTGGGAGTGATTGCGGACTGGTTCATATCACAACTGATGGCGGCAGATCATGGAAGAATGTAACACCGGCCGGATTACCGGAGTGCCTGATCAACAGCATTGAAGTTTCGCCCCATGATAAAGGAGTTGCTTATGTTGCAGCTACCCGTTACAAGTTCAATGATTTCGGTTCATATGCTTATAAAACATCTGACTATGGAAAAACCTGGGTAAAGATCAATACGGGCATACAAGCAGATGATTTTCTCCGTGTGATCAAGGAAGACAGGAAGCGCAAAGGGTTTCTCTATGGTGGTGCAGAAAGGGCCTTTTATATATCAGACAATGGCGGGGCAAACTGGCAGAAAATGCAATTGAATTTGCCCAATGTGCCGGTAACTGATCTTACGTTCAGGGATAACGACCTGGTTGCAGCTACCGCCGGGCGTGCGTTCTGGATACTCGATGACCTCAGCGCGTTGCAGCAGTTCACCTATGCTAAAAAACTGGAAATTTTCAAACCTAAACCGGCATACAAATATGGCGGTGGCCCTCTTCCTGGTAAACCTGATCCTTATGAAGGTACAGGCGCTCCCGGCGGCCTGATCCTGGATTATTATATGCCGGAAGACGCAGATACCAATGTAATAAAACTTGAAATACTGAATACTTCTGGAAAAGTGGTAAGAACCTATTCCAACAAAAAAGATCCTGATTACACATCATATCCCGGAGGGCCGGCCCCTAAAGCGCTGATACCGGGATCCAAGGGTATGAATCGTTTTCTCTGGGATATCAGGGGAGAACAGGTGCAGGATGTAAAAGGAGTGTTTATTTACGGTGATTATCGCGGCAATGCATTGGCACCGGGGAGTTACAAGGCCCTGTTAACGTACAAAGATTCGAAGGCAGAAACAGATCTTACGGTTCTGGCAGATCCGAATCTGAAGGTTGATGCTGCAGTTTGGAATGAGCAGCAACAGATACTGGAACGTCTGGATAAAGACATCACGGAAATGCACCTGGCAGTAAATAGCGTAAGAAAGGCGAGAAAGCAGGTGGAAGCGCGAATTGCGGATCTTAAAGACATGCCCCAGTATAAAGCTTTGGTGGATGAGGGCAATGCGTTGACAAAGTCCATGGAATCCTGGGAGAAGAATATTGTGGAAGACAGGATCACAAATGGGCAGGATGTGATCAACTGGCCCAGCAAACTCGACGCAGAATTTTTTAATATACGGAGCCATGCCAATGCCCATGATCCGAGGATCACTGATGGAGTAAAAAAGAGAATGGCGGACCTGGAAGCGGAATGGACAAATTATAAGAAGCAGTATGATACGGATATAAAGAATGCAGTCAATTCATTCAATAAGAAATACCAGGATGCCAATGTGCCTGCGATAATGATAAAGTGAATATGGTAATATTATTGTTTTTTCTTCATTTACACATAACTGCATTCCCGGATTTCCAGGTCATAACCGGTGCTGCACAAGGCACCAGTTATAGTGTGAAGTATGTGGGAGAAAAAGGACAGGTAACAAAGAGTGAACTGGACAGTATATTCCGTGTTGTAGATCTGTCTCTTTCACTATATGAACCGGCCTCCCTGATCAATATATTCAACAGGGAAGGCCGGGTGAAGATGGATGGGCATATGCAGAATGTTATCCATGAATCGCTGTTGTGCTTCAGGGAATCAAACGGATGTTTTGACATAACTACGGATGGATTGACAGAACTCTGGGGATTCGGCATGGTTCGGCATCAGCATATTCCTTCATCAGAACGGGTGAAAAAGCAACTATCCATAACCGGTAGTAGATACCTGCTGGTGAAAGGGGATAGCCTGATCGCTTTAAAAAAAGGAATAAAGGTAGACTGCAACGGGATAGCACAGGGGTATACGGTGGACCTGGTTACAGATTTTTTGAGCAGGCACGGAATTAATCAGTTGATGGTGGAATTGGGTGGCGAGATCCGGGTCAAAGGTGAACATCCCGACAAGGGACCATGGCGAATAGGTGTTGAATCGCCTGATGTATTGGCGGGCGACTGGCATCCGGTGCAACAGGTGATCGGTTTGCGGGATGCATCGGTGACTACCTCAGGTAACTACAGGAATTATTTCAATGCAGGCGGAAAAATGTATTCGCATGTAATTGATCCGATAAAAGGGAGGCCTGTCGACAACGGTATCATTGCAGTAACTGTGGTAACGTCAGAAGCCATGAAGGCAGATGCCTGGGACAATGCCTTGTATGTGATGGGGGTAGAGAAGGCGATGAAATATTTGAAAACGAGAACAGATCTCGAAGCTTATATTATTTACCGGGACAAAGACGGAAAAGTAAAAGATACATCTACAGTTGGATTCAAAAACTTGCTTCAATAAGAAATTCCGCAACTGTAACCTGCAACCTGTAACCTGCTATCTGTCTCTCCTAAGAAGGCCGTCACGAACAAACCCCTGCCCCCGGTCAAACAGTTTGACCAATAACATGCCAGCCAGAAAACCTCCAATATGTGCGGCGTAGGCAACACCATCTGACTGGCCACCCAACATACCCATGCCACTGATGATCTGGAACAGGATCCACATTCCCAGTGCTACAATAGCGGGGACGGCAACAATAAATCTGATCAGCAATACATTCACCTTACGGCGCGGGAAAAGGATCAGATATCCTCCCATTACACCTGAAATAGCGCCTGAAGCACCAAGACTGGGAATCTCGGTATTTTGGCCCAGGAAAGCAGTTAAGAACACATGGCTTAATGACGCCAGTATGCCGCAGACCATATAAAAAGTGAAATATCTGGAATGTCCCAACCTGTTCTCAATATTGTCTCCGAATATCCATAGGAAAAGCATATTGCCCAAAATATGCCCCCATCCGCCGTGCATGAACATGGAGGTAATGATTGTGAGCCAGGGATGGATAGGGGTGACCTGTAATCCCGGTAACTGGAAGGTTTGCCCGGTATTGGGATCGCGGATAATTTCCCCCGCAGTAACAATATCAGTTCCGGTAAGAATTTCCGCAGGAACGGTTGAAAACGCATAAGTGAATAAATAATTGGTTCCCATTCCCTGCAGGAATATGAATACAAAAAAGTTTATCGCGATGAAGATATAATTGACATAGGGTGTAAGATGCCGGTCTGAATTATCATCACTGATGGGGAACATAGGCAGTGGTTTAGCTTTAAAATTAAGTATTAAGGCGGTAGGTAATAGGCGAGAGGCGACAGGTATATTGTTTCATTTTGCAAAAGCTTTGCCTTTCGCCTTTCGCCTCAAGCTATTTCTTTCCCCAAAAACGCCCTATACACCATGAACCACTGCTCCCTCGATAATCTGAGTTTTGATATTTCAACAGCGGCTCTAATGCGGGCTGTTTTAGTGGTACCCAGCACGGGCACTATCCTCATGGGGTGTGAAAACAACCATGCCAGCAACACCTGGTCTATACTCAGACCAAGATCTTCTCCCAGTAATTCAGCAACGGCTATTACACGCCTGGCCTGGTCAGTTTTTTCTTCTGAAGTAAGTGCACCTCCCCCAAGTGGCGACCAGGCCATGCATGCGATCCCGTGTTGCTGGCAATATTCGGCGGTGCCGTCAAGCAATGGTGTGGTATGGAATGCAGAGAATTCAAACTGGTTCGCCTCAACTTTGATTACGGGCCTCAGCAGAGACATGTGGTGAGGGAGAAAATTGGATACTCCGAAATGCAGAACCTTCCCCTGGGTTTTTAGTTTATCTATGGCCTCTGCGATCTCAGAAGCATCCATCATCGGGTCGGGACGATGGATCAGCAGAAGATCGATATGATCAGTTCGTAAATTCGATAAAGACCGCTCAGCAGAACCAATAATGTGTTCGCTGCTGGTGTCGTAAGATTTTATTTTGTGGTCCGGGCGGTGAGGCGTCACCATTTTGATGCCGCACTTAGTGATCAGCTTCATGTTCAACCGAAGGCCAGGCTCTATTTTCAGTGCTGTTCCGAATTCTTCTTCGGTAGTGTAATGGCCATAGATATCAGCATGATCAAACCATGCGACGCCCAGCTCCAGGCATTCTTTGATGGCAGTAAGATATTGTTGCGTATTGAATTTAGCGCCCCATTGGCCCCAATTCATGCAGCCTGCAATAACAGGTGAAAAGTTCATGTTAAGACGATCGGTGAATGTAAAGTTACCATTTACAGGTTGCAGAATACATTATTTGCAACCTGCAACTTGCAAAAAATATCTCTAAACAAAAATGCTTCCCGAAGGAAGCATTTTTGAATTAATATTCATTAAAGCGGTCTCTGCTGCCTCCGCTCCTGTTTCCACCGCCATTTCCGCCGCGATAGCCACCGCCACCGCCGCCGCCGCCAAAGCTGCGTTTCTTAAAGCCGCCTCCGCCACCTCCGCCAGGCCTTGATTCCTGAGGACGGGCTTCGTTTACAATGAGCTTTCGGCCTTGCACTTCTGATTCATTCAACTGAGCAATAGCCTTGCGGGCATCTTCATCGTTCTCCATTTCTACGAAACCAAAACCTTTACTACGACCGGTAACTTTGTCGTTAATGATCTTGGCAGATGTTACTGCTCCAAACTGAGAAAACAAATTGTACAAATCATCGTTTCCGAGATTGAAGTTCATGTTACCTACATAAATGTTCATTACTGAGGATTTACTGAATTAATAACTTGGAACAATTAGAACGATGATGCTTAAAAACATATGGTCCCTAAGTGGTCCTTCTTAAAGATAACTAATTTACTTAATTACAGTATGATTTTTTGAGAAAAGCATTTCTTTTATGGCCTGATCCCGGGAATAGATATCGTCCCTGAAATTCAGTTTCCCCCTGGGATCTACAAAGGCTGTAAAATAGACGATGTATACCGGAACTGTTTTCTTCAGCGTAACATATTGTTCTTTACCACTATTCATGGCTGCTTTGATCTTTTCCTGCGTCCAGGAAGGATCATATCTCAAAAGGTAGTTGGCAAGTTGAAAAGGCTCGGAAACCCTGATACATCCGTGGCTGAAAGCCCTTTTATTTTCATTGAAAAGGCTTTTTGAAGGAGTATCGTGCAGGTATATGTTGTAACTGTTTGGGAACAGGAATTTGACCAGTCCCAGCGAGTTGTTGGGCCCGGGTTTCTGCCTGATCTTCCCCCCGTTGTATTCCATATTGTGTTTTTCCAGGTAATTCGGGTTCCTTTTCATGGCGGGGAGGATCTCCTTATTGATAATACTCTTGGGAACATTCCAATAGGGGCTGAAAACCACATATTTCATGTCGCCCTTGAAAATTACCGTCTTATTGGTTGTGGTTCCCACCACTACATCGCAACTGAAAACGATAGAATCCCTTTCCATAGCCACCAGTTTGAATTGGGGTATATTGACAAAAAGGTAATCTTCACTGGTTTCATTAGGTAACCATCGGCATCTTTCCATATTGACTGCGATCTGTTCTATTCTCCTGGACAGGGGGGCAGCCATCTCCCTCAACACGCCTGGGCCGGCTACACCATCTTCTTTCAAACCATATCTCCTCTGGAATTCTTTGATGCCGGCAACGATATCCTCGTCAAATACAGCACTTTGATTATCCTCCCTGATGTCCCCGGCAAGAAACAGTTTCTTTCTGATCTCCCTGATCACAGGCGAGGAGTCCCCGGATTGATATTTCTTTTTGTCTGGCTTTATGGTCACCCAGGATCCATTTTTTTCGATGTCGTAATAAGCTTTGAGTTTTTTCTGCAGTTTGTAATATTGAGGTAGCAGGAGTTTATTGGTATCCGCTTTGCCTTTTAACAAAGAGTCCAGCAGTGTTGCATAATCCATTTTTTTCCTGGGGATATACCATTGCATCTGACGGGTATCCGATTCGGGAACACCGGAAAGTACTTTCCCTGCATAGAACAGGTATTGACCAGTAAGCATCAGCTCGCGTTCGGTTGAAACACCCGCTGACTGTTCTTCCATCATCCCGGCATATTCCTCCATATAGGGTGCAACATCTGCCACGCCGTTATCCCTGAGCTGAATGATCCTGTTATAAAGAATATTTGATTGTTCGATGAGGCCGGCTTTATTATGCCAGGCATAAGTATATCTGCGGCCCGAATAGAAACGGATATAGTCTTTATAATAAGATTTGAACGAAGGATGTGTGTGAATGAATTTGCTGATCTCGGAACTATCGAATCGCAATTCAGCCTGGTCACTGAAATTACCAGCGATATCAGCAGGTGCAATGGTATCTGTTTTTACAGCTGCGGGTACGGCTGTTTTATCCTTGTTATTTTGGGCCTGGCCGCATCCCAGGATCAGGGCCAATATAATGATCACCCAAGTTGCACCCATCTTTTTCATGATCATGTCGTTCTTTTTTGGATTCAAATTTTAATAGTAACGCCTTGCTGATAAATGATCAAAATCAGTTTTCCTGTTAACACTTCAGTTTACGGTAAAATTATCGTTAAGTGGCGGTTATTAATGAATTTTACGGAAGTGAATATGTCTCAGGTTCTATACTTGTGCGAATGATCAATACTTAAAATTGTTACATGGTTATTGCTCTTGAACTCCTGGTATTATTGGTTTGTATATTCATCGGAGCGAGAATGTCTGGTATTGGACTGGGTGTTATGGGAATGATAGGATTACTGATTCTCTTGTTTATTTTCCGGTTGAAACCATCCGACCCCCCATTGGAAGTGATGCTGATCATTCTCAGTGTAGTCACTGCTGCCGCAGCGTTACAGGCGGCCGGTGGCATGGATTACCTGGTCAACCTGGCTGGTAAATTATTAAGAAGCAGGCCGGAACAAATTACGATATTGGGGCCCCTGGTAACCTATTTTTTCACTTTGTTCGCGGGTACTGCTCACATTTCTTATTCTATCATGCCCATTATTGCCGAAGTGGCGATCAAGAAAAAGATCCGCCCCGAAAGAGCTTTGAGCATGAGTGTGACCGCCGCCCACATGGGAATCACGGCAAGCCCCGTCTCTGCGGCTTCTGCAGCCCTTCTTACCGTATTGGGCGCAAGCGGTGTTAAACTGGCAGACATTCTCATGGTTTGCATCCCGGCCACACTTTTTGGTGTGATCGTAGGTGTGCTTTTCGTATTGAAAAGAGGCAAGGAACTGTCAGAAGATCCTGAATTCCTGGAGCGCATGAAAGATCCTGTATTTGCGAAGAGTATGGAAGAAGGTGGATCCGGTGGAGAATTGAAACTCAAAGAAGGAGCAATCCCTTCTGTGATCATATTCGGTATTGCAGTGTTGCTTGTTGTAGTCCTGGGTTCATTCCCTGCTTTGCTTCCCTCGTTCGGCGATATGGAAGGGTTTGCACCTAATTTTGCAGTGAACGCCTCCGGTCAGGTGCAAATGCCATCCATGATCATGATGATCATGCTGGCGTCGGCGGGCTTTATCATCTTATTCTGTAAAACCACGGCTGCGCAGGTAACAAAAGCAAGTTTGTTCGCATCCGCAGGGCAGGCCACCATCGCCGTTTTTGGTGTGGTATGGATGAGCAGTACGTTCATGGATAACAATTACACAGTGATCAAAACCAGTTTGGGCGAAATGGTCACCAGCTACCCATGGTCTTTTGCAGTAGCCTTGTTCACCCTGAGCATCCTTCTGTTTAGCCAGGCTGCAACTACTAAGGCCCTGATGCCGCTTGGGCTGGCATTAGGCCTTCCTCCGGCATACCTGGTTGGGATCTTCCCCGCAGTGAACGGGCATTTTTTTGTGCCCGGATATCCAACCCTGCTGACAGCCATTCAGTTCGACAGAACGGGTACCACCAGGATAGGGAAATATGTACTCAATCATAGTTTTATGCTGCCCGGCATTGTTACCACCATTGCTTCAGTGCTGGCAGGGCTGCTTCTCCAGAAAATTCTTTTATAATGCTTAAAATATAACAAAGTGAAAAATTCAAGATCTATAATGTTCGTTTTGCTGAGCTTCATTACCGGTACAGCTGCAGCTCAGCAATTCAGGACGGAGAAAGACCTGTTGGGAGAAAAAAAGATCCCGGCAGATGCATATTATGGTGTTCAAACAGCCAGGGCCCTGGAGAATTTCCAGGTAAGTGGAGTAACAACGAAATTCTATCCCGATTATGTCAAGGCCTATGCCATCGTGAAACTGGCTGCCGCCCGGGCCAATGCTGAAGACGGCAGACTGAGCAAAGAGAAACTGGCTGCCATCGAAAAAGCCTGCCAGGCCGTGATGGAAGGTAAATACCACGACCAGTTCCTGGTTGACCTGTACCAGGGAGGCGCAGGTACTTCTGCAAATATGAATGCCAACGAAGTGCTGGCCAATGTGGCACTGGAACTCAGTGGCCATAAGAAAGGTGAATACCAGTATGTGGAGCCGCACGATGATCTGAATATGGGGCAGTCAACCAATGACGTATACCCGACTGCCATCAAGATCGCCCTGATCCTGCATAACGACAAACTGGTGAAAGAAGCAGTAGAATTATCAAAATCCCTGCATCAGAAAGGCGAGGAGTTCAAGGATATCCTGAAAATGGGACGCACAGAAGGCCAGGATGCTGTGCCTATGACCCTTGGTCAGGAATTCCATGCATTTGCGAACCAGCTTGATGCAGAGATCACTGCTTTACGTAAAGCAGAAACTTTCCTGTATGAGCAGAACATGGGAGCAACAGCAATTGGAACCGGGATAACTGCTTCGCCGGGTTATGCAGAGAAATGTGCCGTGCATCTTGCAAAGATCATGGGCAAGCCTATCATCATGAGCAAGGACCTGATCGCCGCTACCAGCAGCCAGCAGGGATTTGTGGTGTATTCATCAGCATTGAAAAGCCTTGCGATCACCCTGTCTAAAATCAGTGGTGACCTGATCTTCCTGGCTTCCGGTCCGCGCACAGGTATCTTTGAGATCAATCTTCCTGCCCTGCAGCCGGGTTCATCCATCATGCCGGGAAAAGTTAACCCGGTGATGCCTGAACTGATGAATGAGATCTGTTTTAAAGTGATCGGTAATGACGTTACCGTTACCCTGGCAGCACATTCAGGCCTGCTTCAGCTGAATGCATTTGAACCGGTGGAAGCCATTGCCATTATGGAATCACAGGGGCTATTCTTTAAATCCCTGCCTTTATTCCGTAAGCAATGTATTGATGGCATAACAGCCAATAAAGATGTGCTTAACCGGTATATTGAAAGAAGTGTGGGGATAGTGACTGCACTGAACCCGGTACTGTGATATGAAAAAACAACTGAGCTGGCTAAGGAAGCACTGCAGTCCGGCAAGGGCATCATTGAACTGATCCGTGAAAAGAAACTGCTGACTGAAGACCAGATCAAAAAATTACTGGATCCCAAGGCAATGACAGGCCAGAAATAAATATAAACCAACACAAATTTAATTGACCGATCATGAAAAAGAATTCAATGAATATTCGAAGCGTACTGACGATCTTTTTGGTTGTAGCAGGCATGGCTGCCATGTCACAGACCAAACCAAACGTTGTTATACTGGCAACAGGTGGCACCATTGCCGGTGCAGCAGGTTCAGGCGTTCAATCGGGCTATACTTCGGGCCAGGTCACCATTGATGCCATGCTCAATGCAGTTCCTGATGTAATGAAGCTTGCCACTATCAAGGGTGAGCAAATATCCAATGTGGGTTCCCAGGACATGAGTTTTGAGATCATGCTCAAACTCGCAAAAAGGATCAACGAGTTGGCTGCAGCGAAAGCAACCAATGGAGTAGTGATCACACATGGTACTGACACTATGGAAGAAACTGCTTATTTTCTGAACCTGGTGGTTAAAACTGATATGCCGGTTGTGCTGGTTGGTTCAATGCGTCCTTCCACAGCGATCAGCGCTGACGGGCCGCTTAATCTTTATAATGGCGTTGCTGTAGCTGCTGATCCAAATGCAAAGGGCAGGGGTGTGCTGCTGGTGATGAACGACTGGATCCATTCTGCACAAACGCTCACCAAGGTCAGCACTACCGCTGTTCAGACTTTCATGTCGCCCATACGCGGACTTATCGGTACAACAGCCTATGGCGTAAATGATTATTATCGTTATCCTGACCAGAAATTCGGACTCAAGTCAGAATTTTCTGTTGAAGGTGTAACTAAACTTCCCCGCGTTGATATTATATATGCTGATGTTGATATGCCAGCTGATCTTATCGATGCATCTGTGGAACGTGGCGCAAAAGGTATTGTGATTGCCGGTGTAGGTAATGGCAACATGCCAAAAGCAGCACTGGACGCCTGTTCAAGAGCCAGTAAGAAAGGAGTGATCGTAGTGCGCAGCACACGTGTGGCTACAGGTACGGTAGGCCGCAATGTAGAATGCAATGATGATGAGTTAGGTCTGGTGGCATCCTATAATCTGAATCCGCAGAAATCAAGGGTATTGTTGTCAGTGGCATTGCTGAAGCCAAGAAAGCTTGATGAAGTTCAGAAGATCTTCATGGACTATTGACCGCAAGTGGCTATAATGAGGTGTTATGAATAAAGTGGTTATTATAGCAAAACGGCAGGGTGGAACCATCCTGCCGTTTATGCTGTCAGCAGTTTTTCTTCTTTTTACCATTGGGTTACAAGGCCAGGAAAAGGATCTGATACCTGATGGTACACAAGGTGAGGAACTGGAAGTAGTCAAATCAGATTCTTCCAGATTAAAATGGAGGGATAAACGATGGAGACTATTCAATGGGAGATTGACCACATTTAAATTTGGAGGTGGATTCCTTTACGATTTTGCCGCATTTGCCCCTGACGAAAATAGTCGGAAGCAGATGGACTCACTTGGTACGCCGTTAGAGACGAAATTCAAAGTCCGCGATTTCAGGTTGATCGCCAGTGGCCAGTTTAAAACCAGGCGTACCATCAGTTGGAAGGTTGGTCTTATGTACGATGCAACCCAGGAGAGTTGGCTGGTGAGGGAGACGGGCCTGACTATTCATGTTCCGGAAATCAAAAGCATATTCTTTGTAGGTAGAACAAAGGAGGGTTACTCACTCAATAAAGTCATGAATGGTTATTTCGGGTGGGGATTTGAAAGAATGATGGCCCTGGACGTAATACCCATACTTGCCGACGGTGTTAAATGGATGGGCTTTCTTCCTGAAAAAAAGTTTTTCTGGAACCT
>JAHEFC010000094.1 GCA_024640385.1 Sphingobacteriales bacterium | reverse complement strand
ATATTGTCCATCTCCAAAACTTCACCTGACTCACGCGCCAGTATCATGATCTTCCTGGCTACATCGGTTCCGCTCAGATCCAGGCGGGGATCGGGTTCTGTATAGCCTTCATCCTGGGCCTGTTTTACCACTTCGCTAAACTTGCGGGTGGCATCGTAATTATTGAAAACAAAGTTCAGGGTACCACTGAGTACCGCCTCGATCTTGTTGATGCTGTCGCCGCTTCTTAACAGGTCGTTGAGGGTTCCGATTACCGGCAAACCTGCGCCCACATTGGTTTCAAACAGGAACCTTGTATTGAACTCGCGGGCCAGTTCTTTCAGCCTGGCATAGTTGGAATAAGCAGAAGAAGCCGCGATCTTATTGCATGCCACTACAGCAATGCTTTTATGCAGCAACGATCCATAAACTTTTGAAACATCTTCATTGGCAGTAACGTCTACGAATACACTATTCCGCAAGTTCTTGCTGATAATATGAGATATGAATCCTTTCAGGTCTGCTTTCTCGCCTTTGTCTATAGCATTCTCCCAGTTGCCGTTAAGTCCTTCATCACCGACCACCATTTTACGGCTGTTGATCAGTCCTACCACCCTTACCTGCAGCCTGAGGTGCTGCATCAGGAAATTGTTCTGCTGCTGGAGCTGTGCCAGCAGGCGTTTACCTACATTCCCGGTACCGGCAATAAAAAGGTTGATCTGGCGATAAGTGGTTTCAAAAAATTCTTCATGCAGTACGTTCAATGCTTTACGCACATCTGCAGTGGAGATCACCGCGGATATATTTCGCTCTGAAGATCCCTGAGCAATAGCCCGGACATTGATACCATTTCTTCCCAGGGCGCCAAACATTTTTCCGCTTACACCGGGATGGCTTTTCATGTTCTCACTCACGATGGCAACAATGGAAAGCTCTTTCTCTACAAAAAGCGGATCAACAATGCCGGCGCTGATCTCGCGCTCAAATGCATGGTCTACTGTGATCATGGCTTTTTCTGCAGCGGCTGATTCTACAGCTACGCAGATCGAGTGCTCAGATGAACTCTGGGTGATCAGGATCACGTTTATCTTCTCCTGTGCCAGGGCTTCAAATAGTCTTTTGGAAAAGCCCGGGATGCCTACCATGCCGCTGCCTTCGAGGCTGAGCAGCGCGATATTGCTGATACTTGAAATTCCCCTGATCCCTTCATTTCCCTGCGGAGATTCATTGTGGATCTGGGTTCCCTCATCGCCGGGTGCAAATGTATTTTTAACCCATACCGGGATGTTTTTCCGCATCACGGGTTGTATGGTTGGAGGGTAGATCACTTTGGCGCCGAAATGGGATAATTCCATGGCCTCTTTATAAGAGATCATGGGTATGGGCCTGGCATTGGCCACCCAGCGCGGATCTGCGGTCATCATGCCCGATACATCGGTCCAGATCTCAAGTGAATCGGACTCTACTCCGCCGGCGATGATGGCAGCGGTATAGTCCGAACCACCTCTGCCCAGAGTAGTGGTAATATGATCATTGGCCGAGGCAATAAATCCCGGCAACACGAAGAGGGTATGATCTTCAGTTAGAAAGCGGCTTACATTCCTGTAGGTAGTTTGGAAGTCCACACTGGCATTGCCGAAATTGTCATTGGTTTTGATGATCTCACGTGAATCTTTCCACACCGCGTTGAGTCCGTCTACCACAAACGATGCCGCAATCATGCGGGAACTCATCAGTTCACCATAGCTCATGATCCTGTCCAGGGTGCGTGCAGACAGTTCCCCCAGCATGAATATACCATTCATGATCTCTTCGAGCTCGTTGCAGTATGTTTTGGTGAAGCTGAGCACATGGCTCTGGTTCTGCACCGGTAACAGTTCTTTGACTGTTTCCAGGTGGCGTTCTTCAATTTTTTTGAGGATCTCACGGAAACTTTCATCTCCCTGTGATGCACGCTTACCACAATCGATAAGCATGTCTGTGGTGCCACTCATGGCTGAAACAACTAGGAAAACCCTGCTGTTGTTTTTCATGGCATTTTTTACGATCTCTTTTACCTGTTTGATGGTTGCTGCACTTCCTACTGAAGTACCGCCGAATTTCATGACCAACATAATGATGATTTACTTGAATAAGTTACTGTTCTGATGTATAGCGCCTGGCCCAATGGATAATATGATATACTGCAACCCTTAACGGGTTGTAATGGTGGTTGTAATAATGGCAGCAATGCTTAAAGCAACGTTGGAGAGGGAATTATATGACTGATTTTTTACCATTATCAAAAGAGTACCGAAGGTAATGTGTAAAGTTCAAAAAACAAAGAGGATGTTTAGATATTCTACAATAATCCGGGGATTCTTTATATTATTCAGTAAATTACGGGTCTTTTTTAAGGTTATATATGAGTCATTCATCCTCCCTCGCATTAAGTCAGTTCAAGAACCAGGTTGGGATCAAATTCCAGCTATATAATAGCCTGTTTACCTCCCTTCCTTTTCACAGGATTGAGAAAACGGGCATCATGCTTTCCCTGTTGCTGACCAATTGTGAGGAGGGCTACCGGAGGAAATTAAGCCCGGTCCAGATCCTGGACGATTTTTTCCAGCGCCATACCGCCTACCAGAAGGAGCAGGAGCAGATTGACCTGCTGTTCCGTTTTGTACAATATGTGGAGCGCCAGGTGGTGTTGTTTGATGCCCTGGAAGATGCTGCATTTACTTCTGTAAATGATATGTCGGGTTCTGGTACCCTGAAACACCTGGAAAGTGAGGTGATCCAGCAGCGGATAGATGATGCGCTCGCACAAAAGCTTTCCGATTTTGGCATCAGGCTGGTTCTGACCGCACATCCCACGCAGTTCTATCCAGGCTCGGTATTGGGAATCATCAATGATCTTTCACGTTCGGTCAAAGAGAATAACGTGAACCAGATCAATATGTATCTCCAGCAGCTGGGTAAAACGGCGTTTTTCAAAAAGCAAAAACCAACTCCCTACGATGAGGCGATCAGCCTGATCTGGTACCTGGAGAATGTATTTTATAATGCCTGTGGCAAGATCATATCCTTCCTGAAAAATCAATTCCCCAATGGTTCTGAAGATGGGAAACCGGTGATCAGGATGGGATTCTGGCCAGGCGGCGACCGTGACGGGAATCCGTTTGTAACGGCCGAGATCACCCGAAAAGTAGCCGATGCTTTACGTGGCGCTGCCTTGAAATGTTATTATATGGATGTGCGAAAGCTGCGCCGCAGACTGACATTTGAAGGGGTGGAGAATGAGTTGCATGAGCTGGAGACTAAACTGTACGATAACTTATTCATACCCGGGCATGAAGTGGATATATCATCCCAGGAAATACTTCAAACCCTTCGCCAGATCAGGGAAGTGGTGATCTATAAACATAACAGTCTTTTCGTTGGGATGGTTGATGGACTAATCAACAGGGTAGAGGTGTTCGGGATGTATTTTGCCACGCTGGACATCAGGCAAGACAGTTCCATCCATCAACGTATCATGGACATATTTGCCGAAGCCGGAGAACTGCCTGCAGGATATGCGGAGATGGATGAGAAGGGAAAGATCCACGTGTTAGGTTCTTTGTCTGGCCCGCTGAAGCAAAAGCCTGCTGATCCCATGGCTGCTGAAACCATGGCCAGTATTGAGGCTGTAAAGTACATACAGCAATTCAATGGAGTGGAAGGATGTAACCGCTATATCATCAGCCAGTGTAACAGTGCGTTGAATGTGATGGAGGTGCTGGCATTGTTTATTTTGGGAGGCTGGAAAAAAGCGGATATCAATATTGATATCGTTCCCTTATTTGAAACCATCGACGATCTGATCAAAGCTTCAGAAGTGATGAAATCACTCTATGAAGATGCTACTTATATGGCCCATTTGAAGAAAAGGGGATCAGTACAAACCATCATGCTTGGATTCTCCGATGGCACTAAAGACGGGGGCTACCTGATGGCGAACTGGAGTATTTATAAGGCCAAGGTGGAGCTGACACAGATCTCCAAGACCTACGGCATTGATGTGATATTTTTTGACGGACGTGGTGGTCCTCCTGCCCGCGGTGGCGGTAAAACGCATAAGTTCTATTCTTCATTAGGACAGAAGATCGCTAACCGCGAGATCCAGCTGACCATACAGGGTCAGACGGTGAGTTCTAATTTTGGTACGGTTGATGCGGCCCAGTTCAATATTGAGCAACTGCTGCATGCCGGCGTATCGAACGATCTGTTCTCAGAAAAAAATGTAACACTTACAGGTGAACAGGAAAGCCTGATCAACGATCTGGCTATTGAAAGTCTTGATGTCTATAACGAATTGAAAAATCATCCTTATTTCCTTGAATATCTTTCCCATGTCAGTCCCTTGAGGTTTTATGCCGAAACGAATATTGGCAGCAGGCCTGCAAAGCGTGGCAGTGGGGGCCGGCTGTCGCTCAAGGAACTCCGCGCCATTCCATTTGTGGGTGCATGGAGCCAGTTGAAGCAGAATTTGACGGGGTATTATGGGGTGGGCAGTGCTTTCAAAAAAATGGACCAGGATGGAAGATGGCATGAAGTGGAGATGTTATACAAGGAGTCACCATTCTTCAAAACGCTTATGGATAACTGTGAGATGGCGATGAAGAAATGTTTCTTTCCACTGACGGCTTATATTTCTGATCACCCGGTGTATGGTGAGATCTGGAACAAGATCCATGATGAGTTTGAACTTACTTCCAGTTATATATTCAAATTATCGGGGAAGAACGAATTGATGGCAGACTATCCCGTTGAGCAACTGTCTGTAACGATGCGGGAAAGGATCGTATTGCCCTTGACCACGATTCAACAATATGCGATCAATAAGGTTAGGGTGATGGACGAGCAACTGGTGCAGGGTCCGTTGAAAGGAGTGTATGAGAAACTGGCGATGCGTTGTTCGTTTGGCATTATTAATGCGGGTCGAAACAGCGCATAAAGTAAATGTGATGAATGTGATCAATGTGATGAATGTGATCAATGAAATGTGAGAATGCATTCATTACATAAGACGCAGCGCCACATTTACCACATTTATCAAATTCCCCACATTATATAAATAAAGCAGGGCTCCTGGAAAGGAGCCCTGGATTGTTTATGACCCAACTTTGACTGCTTGTCAAAACTTGTAAATTGCGGCGAACAGAGCGCTTACGTTGCCTGATTTGGCTGCACCATCCTTATCGTAGAACACATCTTTGCTGCCGGATTCAAACCTGATCTCAGGAATGAATGTAAGAGGCCCGGCTTTGAAGTTCATGGAAATGGTGTTGGCCCAAATGGCGGCTCCTTCGGGAGCCAGTGACATGGCTGCCAACTGATCTTTGTCGCTGAAATATTCACTACGCAATGTGAAACCTATCTTTTCGCTTGGATCCAGGTTCAGGTAAACGGCAGAGCCCCACCAGCTCTTGCTGTCTGCATCTGTAGCCTTACCCTCACTTGTTTTATCTTTTGTGCTTTGAACAGTACCATTATAGCCAAGGCTGAATTTGTCAGACAGTTTCGCAGTGGCCACGATGTCGAACTGGTTCACTGCCATGGAATCTGCTTTTTGTCCGCCTACATAGTTAAAGTAGAGCTTTACATTATCAGATGCTGCGAACGTATACTGACCCAGGATGAATTTCTTCGCTCCGGAGGGAGAGAATTTATAATCCGTTTGATTGGCTACACCCAGCATGAATCCGCTTTTACCGGCAGTGGCTTCGGCTTTGATACCGGTATGGAAGAAGGGACCCCAGGAGAACATGTAAGACATGCTATAGTTCCTGTTGGCCGGGGCGTCTACCAGTTCATAACCCACGTGGGTGGCCCATGAACCCATGGTCAGTTTCAGCCAGTCTTTGGGTGAATAGGTAACGTACAATTGTTTTATCGCCTGGGTTACGCCATTGTCGTTATAGGCGAATTCCTGGGCGCGTTTTCCGAAACCCAGGTCGGCCACAAATCCAACCTTACCCATGGTGTGTTCGAGTTTGATGGAAGCCATACCCAGTTCGAAGGAATTATGGCTGTTGGTAAAGCTTGTTCTGTTGTTAGCGGGGTTCTTGGAAAAGTCGTAACGGTAGTATGCGTCAACGAATCCCGATATCGTAGTTGGCTTTGGTTCTTCTTTTGCCGGGGCTTCCTGGGCAAAAAGAGGGCTGATAGCTACCGCGGCTGCGGCAGTTACAAATAATTTTTTTAACATTGTAGTGCTTTTTTTTAGTTCAAAAGAAAAGGGTACGGTTGGGAGTTTGTTAATCGAGAACAAATTCTTCGACTGTGCCTTTTTCGATTTTTATGGCAGTCTCTTTCTCACCTTTCTTATGTAAGATCAGGGTACCCTGAACATAAGACTCGTTGTGCTGGGTTGCATCGAGACCCATTTCTTCTTCTTCAGAAGTAACGCGGAGCGGGAGAATGAAATTGATGAATTTGAAGATCAGGAATGATACAACAAAGCTGTACACCACTGCAATTCCCATGGCTTTGAGCTGGGTAAAGAAGAAATCAGCATTGCCATAGAAAAGGCCGTCGTTACCGGCGCCGTTTACGGCTTTGGTTGCGAAAATTCCGGTCATAACCATACCTACCATACCGCCTAAACCGTGACAGGGGAATACATCGAGCGTATCGTCCAGTTTCGATTTTTGTTTGTAGTAAACAGCGATATTGGAAATGATGGCGGCTATAACACCTATAAAGATGGATTGCGGGATGGCAACAAAACCGGCAGCGGGTGTGATGGCAACAAGACCAACTACAGCTCCTATACAGAATCCGAGAACAGAAGGCTTCTTGCCACGCATTACATCGAAGAACATCCAGGAAAGACCAGCGGCAGCTGCAGCGGTATTGGTGGTGGCAAAAGCAGAAACAGCAAGGGCGTTTGCGCCAAGTGCAGAACCTGCATTGAAACCGAACCAACCGAACCAAAGCAGACCTGTACCGATCAATACATAAGGAACGTTAGCTGGCGGAACTTCTTCTCTCTCCATATGTGTTTTCCTGCGCTTCAATACCAGTGCACCTGCAAGGGCTGCGCAACCAGCGGAGATATGTACAACTGTACCACCCGCAAAGTCAAGGGCTCCCCATTTGAACAGGAATCCATCAGGATGCCAGCTCCAATGCGCGAGAGGTGCATAAACCAGCACGCTGAACAATGCAATGAACAGGATGTAAGAGGTGAAACGTATCCTTTCAGCTACGGCACCTACTACCAGTCCGGGGGTGATGATGGCGAACATCAGCTGAAACAAAGAGAAAAGTGTTTTCGGTATAGTAGGGGCCAGGCTCCATGGTTCGCCTGAGCTTACACCTTTAAAGAAGAGGTGCGTAGTTGGATTGCCGATAAAGCCTCCGATTGAGTCGCCAAAGCAAAGGCTATAACCAACAGTTACCCATATGATACTTACAATTCCTGCGGCAACCACAGATTTGATCATGGTGGAGATCACATTCTTGCGGTGAACCATTCCACCGTAGAAAAATGCAAGTCCTGGTGTCATCAGGAAAACAAGTGCGGTAGCAACAATGATCCAGCCTATATCGGCCGCGTTGTATTTGGTACCCCCGTCGTCAAAGTTGGGGAGTGCCGGAACAAAAATCGCAGCAATTGCGATCGAAGCCAATAACACAAAAGGGAGGGCTTCCTTTAATCCAATTTTCTTCATAATGTTTGCTTTTTGTTGGGTAAAATCAATTCAGTACACAATATTAATGCAGAAACTTGAAGAAAGTAACCCTGATGATTAGTAATTATAAACATAGAAATAAATATTATATGATGATGATTTGACGCTTGTATGATTTTAATCATCTGAAAATAAATGAGTTAGAATTTAATATTTTGCTAAATCGATTAATATTAAGCAAAAAAATATGTGTTCAAATGAACACATATAAAATAAAATAATGTAAAATGACTGAAATCGGCTCAATACGAGCCACCAGAACCGGCACCGCCGAAAGACCCGCCGCCGAACCGGCTGCCAGAATGGTCAGGTGTGATCATGCCCACGCCAGCGCCGATCAACATGGATTCGATCTCGTATAACGCAGCACTGTCTTGCTTTTCAGTGAAACTGATCCCATTTTCTTTTGGTTTGTGATGTTTTAAAAGCCAATAGCATATCAATAAAAGCAATGATCCATATATGATGCAAAGGACCTCTGTGGGGGTGGAGGTAAAATAATAATGAAAGGTCATCACTGCTGCAACCACCATGAAGGACCCAACCCTGATCCGTTTTTTATCTTTCTGGTAAAACCCGGTGATCATGGTTATTAAAGGAACCAGCACCGTGGTAGCAATAAAAAAGTATTTCCAAAAAGGCGTGAACTCTTTTCCCGGGAATGAGTCATACCATGCCTCGCTGATCACATAGTAATTGGAGACGAGGCCAGCAATGATCAGGCTTAGGATCATAAGGAATTCGAAGCAGTGACTATAATGCCGCAAGTTCGGTTTCGTTACCAGTTTAGCGGCAACAAACCAGCATGCTATTGCTATCACCAACATGACCTGTGGCAGATAAAAATACAGGTCCAGGTTGATCTTTTTGAGCAGGTAGCCAGTGAATACCATGAACACGATCAGGGCCAAACCCGCCATCAACCTGTCTGCATACCGGATGGTGGCGGCAATGGCAGCCAGGGTGATCATTGCAGTAATTACCAGGTAGGGATCCGAGGTTCTTTCGAATAGAGAATACATGCCTGCCATGATGGTCCCAAATCCCTGGTAGAG
Organism: Sphingobacteriales bacterium; assembly: GCA_024640385.1. GTDB lineage: Bacteria > Bacteroidota > Bacteroidia > Chitinophagales > Chitinophagaceae > Pollutibacter. The sequence goes on along the minus strand of JAHEFC010000094.1, from coordinate 2,605 downwards.
CAGCAGATCATCGATACCGGAACGGAAATGGGATTTATTACGGATCATAAATTCCAGCACCACAAACACTGCAGTTCCATACAGGAATTGAATGAAATAATCACCCATGTTGAATCCCGAGATCAACAGTATCAGCGAGAAAAATGTACTGACTGCGATCATCGTTGCTATGCCAAGACCTATTCTGACTATTGCCCTGGGGCTGAAGAATGGTGAAGGATACCTGACCAGTATGGAGGCAGTTTCTGTTTCGCTGATCAGCCCAAGGTCCGCAGCTTCTTCAACCATGGTCCTGTTCATCAGGGCATCAAGTTTGTCTTTATTGTAGGCCAGCATGTTTCCTGAAAATTTTGTTTTGACGGATCAGTAAAAAGATCAATGCTATCGAACTGAATGTGAAATATGCGAAAACAAGTTTGTCTTTCAGGTCATAATGTATTGTTGATAATTTATCTATCCGGTCTACTACGATAAAACTGATGCATCCATAGGTGTAGATCATGGTGATCACCATGTAATAATAAGAGTGGTCTTTTACGGATTTGATATAATGGTAGATTGATCCGGCCAGGTAAACCAACACCCAGGGATAATAATTGGGACTGAAAATAAAGAGTGCTATGAACGAGCTGATGAAATACAAATGGGTACCAAACTGGTGATAGAGTGTTTGAAAATGAGCTTTCCTTTTACTGATCCTCGAGAGCCAGGAAAACAGGATCAATGCGGCGCCCAGCAAGGCGGCGGTGATCAGAGTTTCTTTGTCGTTGAGCTGATTGGTATGGGTAAACACTTTCTCGTTGATGGTGATGCCCAGCCAGGCCGCGAGATTCACGATGGCCATGCTCAACAGCCCCTGGTGATCGAAAAAGTAGGCTGTGTAAAACAGGATCAGCATGGGGATGAAGGTGGCCAGCTTCCATTCGGTTCCGAATATCCTGTACTGGTATTGAATATAACCGATCAATGTGACCATCAGGATACTTCCCAGCAGTAATACATAATCGAAAACCACACCGGGTGATTTGACTTCGTTCCAGGAAAACGGGTTCATCCTTTTCAAAGCAAAACTGTAACAGAATAAGCTGGTGACCGCCATGGCCCCAATAATGGCCAGGTGGCCTATGTGGTCGATATTCTTATAGATCAATACGCCAAGACCTCCGGTAAGCAGTAATACACCGGCATAAAGTACAAGCCTCAGGTCCCAGAAAAGGCTGATGGTTTTGTCAGATTGTTTTTGCCTGATCTTTTCAATCGATGCTTCACTCAGCAATCCCTGTTCATACAGATATTCAAAAAACGAAGGCATCATAGTGAATGTGATATATGTAGTAAATGTAGTGAATGTAGTGAATGAATGTGAGGAATGTAGGGATTGTGGCGAATGTAAATGAACCCCCTACAAGGTCGAGGCAAGTTGTGGAGAATGGAATTCCTATAAATGAAAAAGTCATCCCAATGCGGAATGACTCTTTCCTGTTTATCTTTTGCATTCTCCGGCTAACCTGTTAACCGGTCAGCACACTTAGAATTATTTCACCAGTTCAAGCATGCTATGGTCTTTCGATTCAAGCCTTGATGTTCCGGACAGATATTCATCCACATTTCTTGCGCATTCACGTCCCTCACTGATGGCCCAGACCACCAGGGACTGGCCTCTTCTCATATCACCGCAACTGAATATTTTTGTGATGTTGGTATGATAATTTTTTTCAGATGCCTTGACATTTCCCCTCTCATCCAGTTCTACATCCAGTTCTTCCAGCATACCGGTGGTTTCAGGATGTACAAAACCCATGGCCAGCAGGGCCAGTTCGCAGGGGATCTCTCTTTCTGATCCTTCTACTTCGGCATATCCTGCAGGTCTTCCGTCTTCTGCGAATTTCCATTCCAGGTCTGCGATCCTCAATGCTTTCAGGTTTCCATTCTCATCATCAATAAAGGCCTTGGTGGTTACTGCCCATTGCCTTTCACATCCTTCTTCATGGGAAGTGGATGTTTTTAAGGTCATGGGATAAGTAGGCCAGGGCATATTGGCCGACCTGGATTCAGGTGGCTTGGGCAACAATTCAAATTGTGTCACAGATTTTGCGCCCTGCCTGTTTGAAGTGCCCACGCAGTCGCTACCCGTATCACCACCACCGATCACCACCACATGCTTGCCTGAGGCCGACAAGTGTTCAGAATATATATTGCTCTCCACCTGTGCATGCTGCAGAGGATCTAGCCCTGCATTTCTTTTATTCTGTTGTTTCAGGAATTGCATGGCTGCATATACGCCTTTAACCTCCCTGCCGGGAACAGTAAGGTCCCTTGGAACAGTGGAGCCCCCGGCCAATATGATAGCGTTGAATTCCCTGAGCAGATCATTGATGCTGACGTTCACGCCAACATTGGAATGGCACTTGAAAACAATCCCTTCTTCTTCAAGTAAGGCGATCCTTCTGTCTACCACCCATTTTTCGAGTTTAAAATCAGGTATGCCATACCGCAAGAGACCACCGGGTTTATCGTCACGCTCGAAAACAGTCACCTGATGCCCGGCATGATTCAATTGTGCCGCTGCCGCAAGTCCTGCAGGTCCTGACCCTACAACGGCCAC
>JAHEFC010000397.1 GCA_024640385.1 Sphingobacteriales bacterium | reverse complement strand
CCGGACAGTTTATTGCCGGAGGAATTGAAATCTGCTAATCCACTGGGGATCCCGAGGATTGAAAATGGTGAGATGGTTTAGATTCTCTGCCCGATTGCTTCTGCCTTCTGTCTTTCCATGCTACCTGCAACCTGGAACCTGCAACCTGGAACCTGCAACCTGGAACCTGCAACCTGCAACCTGGAACCTGCAACCTGGAACCTGCAACCTGCTACTGCAGTTACCTGCTAACTGCTACTGCAGCCTGCTCTTCCCTGTAATGCTTATAGACAAAAAAAGAAGTGACTGCAAAAGAAAGGAGAAAATAGGCACCCAGGGTCGGTAAGGCAAGTGGAAAAAGTTTGCTGATGCCGAACCAGTCTCCAGTGGTAGTAATGATATACATGCCAACCAGGCATTTGATGATCTCCCATATGATAGCGCCCCTGTGTCTGTCCATCAATTCGGACAAAGCGTAAACAAAAAGGAAAACAAAACCACCATAAATGAACATCCCCGGGGCACCAATTTCAGCGATATTGCCGAACAGGTAACTGATGATCAGCAAAAGAGCCACCAGTTGTACCCAGCACCAGGCGTGAAGGGCTATGGATGCTTTGGGATTGTATTTTTCAAAATGATAAACGTCATTGATCTTCTCCACCGGGTATTTTTCTTCCACGTCTGCCGGTCTCCATCCGGTAGGCATGAACCAGATCCGCAGTTTATCTTTTAGGCTTTCTGTTCTCCAGGCATCTTTTATCAGCAGCCAGAGATGCTGGAAATTGATCCGAATGGGGTTCCAGGTATGGACAGGCCTGGTAATCCCGTAGATCGGTGGCTTATCGGGAAGTTCTTCCTGGAAGGTTCCGAACCATTTATCCCACCAGATGAATATAGCTGCAAGGTTTTTATCCAGGTATTCCGGATTGATGGCATGATGTACACGATGATGAGACGGTGTTACGATGATCTTCTCCAGGAATCCCAGCTTACCGATATGCCTGGTATGATACCAGAACTGAGCAAAAAGATGAAGGGGCGCAACAACTGCGATAACTTGTCCTGGTACGCCAAGCAGCGCAGCAGGTATCAGGAGAAATGTGAAGATGTTGAAGAATACCGATATACTTTGACGCAAGGCGCAAGCCAGGTTGAACTCTTCGGAGCTATGGTGAATGATATGCCTGTTCCAGAATATATTGATATGGTGCGACCAGCGGTGCACCCAGTAGCTTGAAAAATCAAGCACCAGAAATGCCACTGCATAAGTAACCCAGCTAGTTTTGATATGGTATATCGCGATATGGCTCACCAGCCATTCATAAGAAAGTACCGTTACACTCAGGCCCAGCACATCTTTGGTGACATTGGTGACGCCGGAAGACAAACTGGAGATCATATCCATATTTCTTACGGTATCGTACCCCTTGTACCATCCATACAACTTTTCCAGCAGTACCAGCACCAGGAAAACGGGCATCGCGATCAGTAGAATCTTACCGTATGTTTCCATATTTTTTTTCTTTTCCCTTCGTACTCCAACCCCTACCTACCTCCAAGGTGCCTACCTCCAAGGTAAGGACCTTGGAGGTAGGCACCTTGGAGGTAGGGCCTCTAAAATTAACGAAAAATACAAATGCAATTCGTTCAAAAGACTAATCTAACAAGGCCTGACAGGGTTGAATTTGCATTAAAAAATGGAACCAGGACAAATTTATCATGTGTACAACCACGCCAATGGGTTTGAAAATCTCTTTAATGATGATCAGGACTATGAATTATTTCTGAACAGAATTATAAAACACACAACTTCCGTTGCAACTTATTTTTCATATTGTCTGATGCCCAACCATTTTCATTTCCTTTTGGAAACCAAACCTGAGGAAGAAATTCAGAAAATCATGACCGGAACCCATTTTGAAAAAAAGATCTCCAGGTCTTTTGCCAATGCATTCTCAGGCTTTTCCTTAAAAATGAACAAGAAATATTCACGAATGGGGAGCCTTTTTAAGCAAAATCTGAAGTCCCGACTGATCAGTGACGAAATTGATTTTTGCAGTACATCCAGATATATTCATTCGAATCCGGTACACCATGATTTTGTGACGAATATGGATGAATGGAAGTATAGTTCTTACAACCTTATACTGGAAAATTCAACTACATGGATTGACATTTCAGGTGTCCTTGAATATTTTGGCAATATCCATGAATTCATTAAATACCATAAGCAGCCCATTGAACTTAAGATTAAGGAAAAAAGCTATTTTTAGCCCCCCTACCTCCAAGGTAAGGACCTTGGAGGTAGGGACCTTGGAGGTACAACATGAATATTTTTGAATGCATAGACGCCCATACCTGTGGCAACCCGGTTAGACTGGTGGCTAAAGGCGGCCCGGCGCTCGACGGGAACAACATGAGCGAGAAAAGACAGCATTTCCTCAGGGAGTACGATTGGATCCGGAAAGGGCTCATGTTCGAACCCCGAGGACATGATATGATGAGCGGGTCGATCCTCTACCCTCCCCATGATCCCGCCAATGACGTGGCCGTACTATTCATAGAAACCAGCGGCTGCCTGCCCATGTGCGGGCACGGCACCATAGGCACCATAACCATCGCCATCCAGGAAGGGTTACTTATACCCAAAACTCCTGGTGAAGTAAGAATGGAAGCTCCGGCCGGATTGGTGAAAATAAAATACAGAGAAGAAAACGGGAAAGTGAAATGGGTCAGGCTCACCAATGTTGCTTCTTATCTCGATCAGCAAGACCTGACAATAAGCTGCCCTGAACTGGGTGAACTGACAGTGGACGTTGCTTATGGCGGTAATTTTTACGCCATCGTAGATAGGCAGGAGAATTTCAAAGGACTGGAATACTATCCGGCAGATAAACTCATCGCATGGGCCAGGGAATTGAGAAAAAACATCAATAGCAAATATTCTTTCACTCACCCAGAGGATCCCACGATCAGTGGTTGTTCACATATATTATGGACTGGCACTACAATTGATCCCTCCTCCACAGCAAGAAACGCCGTCTTTTATGGTGACAAAGCCATTGACAGATCCCCCTGCGGTACGGGCACCAGTGCGCGGATGGCACAATGGTACACGAAAGGAAAACTAAAGAAAGGCGATGAGTTTATCCACGAAAGTATCATCGGCAGCAAATTCACAGGCCGCATTGAAGAAGAAACATTTGTAAACGGCAAGCCCGCCATCAGGCCCAGTATCGAAGGTTGGGCGAGGATCTATGGACACAACACCATTTCAATCGATCCCGAAGATGATCCGTATGCATATGGATTCCAGGTAGTTTAATATACGCACATGAAAAAAATTATCTTCCTGTATTTGATCATCACCCAGCAGGCCATTGGACAAACACACCTGAAAATGCAGCCTGTCAATTTTTCCAAGGTCACCATTACTGACGCATTCTGGAAGCCGAAACTCGACAAGGTGGCTACCAAAACACTGGATGCCTGTATTTACCAGACTGAAATAAAAACCCCAAGGATCAGGAATTTCGAAAAAGTGGCAAGAAAGCAGGGCGAAAAACATGAGGGTATTTTTTATGACGATTCAGATGTTTTCAAAGCGCTGGAAGCCATCGCTTATTCGCTGAAGAACAGGCCCGATCCTGTACTGGAGAAAAAAGCCGACGAATGGATCGATAAGATCGCAGCAGCCCAATTGCCCGACGGCTACCTGAATACTTATTATACGCTGGGCGAGCTGGACAAACGGTGGACTGATATGAGCATGCATGAAGATTATAACGGCGGACATATGATCGAAGCAGCAGTTGCCTATTTTGATGCCACAGGTAAAAGAAAATTCCTTGACGTTGCCACGCGCTGGGCAGATCATTTTGATTCAAATTTCGGTCCTGGCAAAAAAGACTGGGTAACTGGCCACCAGGAACTGGAATTGGCATTGGTCAAGCTTTACCGGGTCACCGGCCAGCAGAAATACCTGGATCTGGCACACTGGCTGCTGGAAG
>JAHEFC010000396.1 GCA_024640385.1 Sphingobacteriales bacterium | reverse complement strand
AAGGAACAGGAACGGTGAGCTGAAGTCCTGTAGATGCCTTGAGTTTGACGCTGGCCACACCTCCGGATGCCTTGCTGTAATTCAAAGTTCCACTAATGACAAATGAAGACTGATTGGGCTTAATGGTCACCCTGGTAGGTGAAAAAATAAGATTGCTGATGACCGGCACAGTATTACCCGGGGGAGGGGCGGTCGGTGAAATTGCATCATCCTTACTACAGGAGATCATCATGGCAGCCCAACACCATACGAAAAGGAGTTGGATACTTCTGCGCATAACCAAATTTTAGGGTAATAAGTTAGGCCATAACAATAACATGAAAAATGACACGAATCATTGTTTCCTATTACACGATTTTCCCTTATACTCACACTCTTCTGTACACGAAAACGAATGCAGAAACAAGGGACTCTATTTTTTGAAACACCGCCAATACGTCTCCGTGTGCTTGCTTGGCACTCTTCTTGTCTTTCCACTGTATATTAGCAGGCGGTGACCTATCATGTCAGGTTGTCGCCTTAAGTGTATTTTTATGACTAAACAAGAAATCTGGACGATGCCCGATGAGGAGATGGACTTCATGCCGATCATTCCATTGAATGAAACGGAGGGTGAAAACCTTGATGATACTAACATTCCCGAAGAATTACCCATACTTCCTTTAAGAAATACAGTGCTGTTCCCCGGTGTAGTGATCCCCATTACAGTAGGCAGGGATAAGTCGATCAAGGCGGTAAACGAGTCTTACAAGACTGACAAAATGGTAGGGGTATTGGCACAAAAAGACAGTTCCGTGGAAGATCCCCAGATCACGGACCTGGTAGAGGTGGGAACTGTTGCGAAGATCATCAAATTGATAAAAATGCCTGACGGGGGCACCACTGTGATCATCCAGGGCAGGAAGAGGTTCAGGATGAAAAAGATCATCACCGATGAACCCTATTTTCGGGCAAATATTGAACTGCTGGGAGAGGATAATATTGTAAACGATGAACATTTCGATGCAACGGTTTCTTCGCTGAAAGATCTTGCCGCACAGATCATACATCTTTCCCCTAACATACCTTCTGAAGCTGCGATCATTCTTAGAAATATTGAGAATGCTTCTTTCCTTATCCATTTCATCAGTTCAAACCTGAACAGTGAAGTGAAAGAAAAGCAATCATTACTGGAGATCGATGATCTGAAGAAAAGATCGGAGAAACTCATGCATTTGCTTCAACGTGAATTGCAGTTTGCCGAGTTGAAAAATAAAGTCACTACAAAAACAAAAACAGAACTCGATAAACAACAGCGGGAATATTTTCTGCAGCAACAACTGAAGAGTATCAAGGAAGAGCTTGGTGGAGATTCGAACGACAGGGAGTTGCAGGACATGATCAAAAAAGGCGAAGCTAAGAAATGGCCGAAGGCTGCTAAAGATCTTTTTCAGAAAGAGATCGAGAAGCTGGAACGTATGCATCCCAGCACACCTGATTATTCTATTGTATATAATCATGTAGATCTCATGCTTGACCTTCCCTGGGATGAGATCACCAAAGACAATTATGATCTGAAAAGATCAAAGAAAATATTGGATGCTGATCATTATGGCATGAACAAGATCAAGGAAAGGATACTGGAATACCTCGCCGTATTGAAGCTGAAAGGCGACATGAAATCGCCGATCCTTTGTTTTGTTGGCCCTCCCGGCATCGGTAAAACGTCGCTCGGAAAAAGCATCGCCAATGCGATAGGAAGAAAATATGTGCGGCTGAGTTTGGGCGGCTTACACGATGAAAGTGAGATCAGGGGCCATCGTAAAACCTATATCGGTGCTATGGCAGGAAGAGTGATCCAGTCTATCCGAAAAGTAAAATCTTCCAATCCCGTGATGATCCTGGATGAGGTGGATAAGGTTGGGAAAGATTTCAGGGGTGATCCTTCTTCGGCCCTGCTGGAAGTTCTGGATCCGGAACAGAACCATAGTTTCTATGACAACTACCTGGAATTGGAATACGACCTGAGCAAAGTGCTGTTCATTGCCACGGCCAATGACATCAATACCATTCAGCCTGCGCTTCGCGACAGGATGGAGATCATAGAGCTGAACGGGTATGCGATGAAGGAAAAAGTGGAGATCGCCAAAAGGCACCTTATTCCCAAACAGAAAGAGGCCCATGGTTTGAAAGATGTAAATCTAAACCTGAACGATAAAGTGATCGAAGAAGTGATCGAGAATTATACCCGTGAATCGGGTGTGAGGGAACTTGACCGGCAGATCGCTTCCATCATGAGGTCAATGGCCAAAGACTATGCGATCAATGGTAAAGTAAAGTCAGGTTTAAGGGTCTCAGATGTGCACCGTATTCTGGGCAAACCCAGGTACAGTAACGAGATCTATAAAAATTCGCCTTTGCCTGGTATCGCGGTGGGTCTGGCATGGACCTATGTAGGGGGGGATATCCTGTTTATCGAAAGCATTTTGAGTGAGGGTAAGGGCGACCTGAAGCTGACGGGAAACCTGGGAAATGTGATGAAGGAAAGTGCCAGTACCGCATTGACCTATCTCAATGCCAATGCCAAAAAGCTGAATATCGACCAGGAACTTTTCAAGAAGAAAGATATCCATATCCATGTTCCTGAAGGTGCCGTGCCCAAAGACGGTCCGAGTGCGGGCGTGACCATGTTAACGGCCCTCGCCTCAGCCTTCACCGGCCGTAAAGTGAAGCCTTACCTTGGCATGACGGGCGAGATCACCCTCCGGGGGCTTGTATTGCCTGTAGGCGGTATCAAGGAGAAGGTCCTGGCTGCGAAGCGGGCAGGGCTCAAGGAACTGATACTCTGCTGGCAGAATGAGAAGGATGTGCAGGAGATCAATTCTGATTTTATCAAAGGCATGAAGTTTCATTATGTGAAGAATATGCAGCAGGTACTTGACCTGGCCCTTTCATAGCTATTGGTTGTAAGAAACAATAAAAAAAAATGTTTAAACATTAAACCTAACCCAACTTCCTCATGTTTATTATGATGTAGAATTCTTCGTTAAGAATTTTCATGTTGGTTGTTTTAAGGGTTAAAAGAACTTCCCCCATTTTTATGGGGGATTTTCATTTCAGGTTGCAGGTGGCAGGTGGCAAGTGGCAGATTTCGGGTTTTTAATAAATTTCTGTAACCTGCAACCTGTAACCTGCAACCTGATTACTATCTTTCCCCAATGAAGGTTCCCCTCCTGGTGATTTTCTTTATTTCTCTGAAACTCTCCCTGCTCTCCCAGACCTTAGGAGGCGATGCTGCCTTTAATTTTCTTAAAGTTTCTCCTTCGCCCCAATTGACTGCCCTGGGTGGGGTAAATGGATCTGTTATTTCTAATGATGTATCTCTTACATATTATAATCCGGCTTTGCTGAGACCATCGTTACATGGGCAGGTAGCGGCCGATTTCACTTTGTTTTATGCCGGCATAAAAAATATCCATAGCCAGGCTGCTTATTACAAAGAGAACTGGAAAACAACGTTTGGCGTTGGCGTGAATTATTTTCATTATGGAACGGCGGACCAGACCGATGCATCCGGCAATATTATGGGCAGTTTCAGGCCCTACGATTATGCCGTCCAGGTTTCTGCCGGCCGGAAATACCTGGAGCGATGGTTCTATGGTGCTACTTTGAAATATATCCAGTCATCCTATGGGATGTATGGATCCAATGCGATCGCAATTGATTTCGGGTTGAATTATTATGATAGCAGTTCCTCACTACAGGTTTATTTCCTGGCCAGGAATATGGGCTCTCAGTTGAAAACCTATGGAGGGGAAGCGGAAGACATGCCTTTTGATCTCCAGGTGGGGGTCACCAAGCGGTTGAAGAATGCACCGTTTCAATTCTCAGTGGCGGCCCAGCGCCTGCACCAGTTCAACCTGGTATATAACGATACCAGTTTCAATAATTCAGAAGGAGTGGAGGGGCCCTCTGATAATTTCGTTACCAACCTGTTCAGGCATTTTGTTTTTGCTACCCAGGTGT
>JAHEFC010000395.1 GCA_024640385.1 Sphingobacteriales bacterium | reverse complement strand
TTATTTAATGGTCAAAGTAAATTGAACCGGGAAAGGGAATATTGTAAAAATGCGTCAATTCAGTTATCCATGCATACCACCTTAAGCTCCGTTTCACCCTTACAAACCCGGCGCATTTTGTAATTCCTTGCTTAGGGGCTAACTTGTAAAAGCCGTCCAACAGGCACCTGGGCTTTGGAAGCATATAAGGAAGATATTAATGACCTTCTCCGGAAATTTGATACCGATCCGGTCGCCGGACTAACTGAACAGCAAATTGCGGCAACCAGGGAAAGATCGGGTAGTAATGAGATCGTCGAAACCAGCTCAAGCGCCGTGCTGGCTATCCTTTTCAGACAGTTCAAGAGTCCATTGATCGTAATACTGCTGGTGGCGGCATTGGCATCTTTTTATTTGCAGGCTTCCCGTGACGGTCTTATACTGCTCGTGATCATCGTTATTAATGCACTGATAGGCTTCTACCAGGAATGGAGATCAGAGAACATTCTCGGGTCTATAAGGAAGCTGGTGGTGGAGAAATGCAAAGTGATACGGGACGGAAGACAAACCGAGATCTATTCCAGGGACCTGGTACCAGGTGATATTGTGGTTCTGGATGAAGGCGTTGGCGTTCCTGCCGATATAAGGCTGATCGGATCAAAGAATTTTTCTGTCAATGAATTCATTCTTACCGGGGAATCATTGCCCTCGTCTAAAGATCATCAATTCATTGCATCCGAATCTGTTCCCCTGGCAGCCATGAAGAATACAGTATTCATGGGTACAACTGTAGCGCGGGGAGAAGCGCTGGGTATAGTGTATACCACGGGTATGGAAACAGAGATCGGCAAGATCAGTTCCACTTCAAAAAAGATCAAGTCTCCTGATGCCCCTATACAGACGGAAGTAAAGGATATCGCGCGAAAACTTACAATAGGCACACTTATCATAGCCCTGGTACTTTTTCTGACCAGGATTTTCATGGCAGATACTGTATCAGTGGCCCTGGTATTTGCGATAAGTGTGGCCGCCGCCATGGTGCCCGAAGGCCTTCCCGCACAGATCTCCATGTCGCTGGCACTGGCAGTGGCCCGCCTAGCCAGGAAAAATGCCATTGTCAAAAAGATCGCTGCCGCACAAACCCTGGGTTCTGCCACCGTGATTGCTTCTGATAAAACCGGAACCATTACCAAAAATGAAATGACCATTACCGGATGCCATTTCAATGGCAGAACTTTTTCAGTCTCCGGAACGGGGTATTTGCCTAAAGGTGAGATCATGGATGAGAAAGGCGGCATACTCAACCGTGAATCCCTGGGCGATCTTAAGGTTTTCTTTCTTTCAGGATATCTTTCTTCAACCGGCAAAGTGAATCCCCCGGACAACTATCACAAGGGATGGTATTCAATTGGTGATCCAACAGAATCAGCATTTGCCACACTGGCCATGAAAGCTGGCTATAGCCTGGAGGAAATTAACAGGAATTATCCTGTACTAAAATCATTTTCATTTGATTCATACCGCAAGAGGGCCTCTATTATCAGGCAACATAAGGGCAAGGTGATCGCTTTCGTGAAAGGTTCACTCGAATCCGTTCTCAAGGCATCATCCCGTATTATTATTAATGGGCGGGAAGAGGAACTGACAGAATTCCAGAAACAGGAGATATTATCGAGATCTTCCATATTCGCTGAACATGCACTGAGAATAATTGCGATCGCTTACCGTGATCTGGATACCCATGCCCCCCTCGAACTTGACAATGCCGAAACAGAACTGGTGTATGCAGGGTTTGTCACCATGTATGATCCCCCGCATGAGCAGGTGAAAGATGCCATCCATTCGGTGTTCGCTGCCCGTATAAAAGTGTGCATGATCACCGGCGATAATGAAGTGACAGCAAAAGCAGTTGCCCAGCAGATCGGGTTGATGAATGAAAATAATCAGTTTCCGGAGGTGATCAACAGTGAAAGGTTGCAGAACATGAGCGATGTGGAAGTGTCTGCCTGTTTCAGTAAAAGGGCGCTGATCTTTTCAAGGGTTTCTCCAAATGATAAATACAGGATCGTTGACCTGCTCGAGCGGCAGGGTGAAATAGTTGCCGTTACCGGTGACGGTGTGAATGATTCGTTGAGCCTGAAGCGTGCAGATATTGGGGTAGCTATGGGTATGAACGGTTCAAAAGTGGCACAGGATGCCGCATCCATCATTTTATTGGACGATAATTTTTCTACCATAGTAGTGGCCGTGAAAGAAGGAAGAACCATCTTCCGGAACCTTGAAAAGACCATCAAGACCAATCTTTCTTCCAATATTGCTGAGCTGTTTTGTGTATTGGCAGGCTTTGCAGGCGTAGCGGCGGGAATACCCATGCCCATTCTCGCTGTGCAGATCCTTCTTATAGATATGATCGGGGAGATGTTCCCCCTGATCATGCTTACTTACGATCCGCCGGAAAAAAAGATCATGGAGTTGCCTCCCCGGGATCCCAAAGAGAAAATACTTACGCGGGAAAATATCTATGGGATCCTTTTCAATGGCTCACTGATGGGTCTGACTTCCTTTCTGGCTTTTCTCGCAGTGTATCACCAGGGCAGAGAACTTCCGCAAATCCATGAACGGGCCATGACGGTTACTTTTGTTTCGGTGATCCTCTGCCAATATGCCAATTTGCTGTCACGACGTACCTACGGACCAGTTTTAAGCGCTTACCTTTTCTCTAATAAATTCCTGTTGTCTGCATTTGCCATCTCACTAGCCCTGACCCTTTTGGTGGTTTACATACCCGTCTTCAATATTTATTTTCACACCTATCCATTGGAGATGACAGATTGGTTATATACGCTGCTGGCAAGTGCCGCCTGCCTTTTCATCTATGAACTCAGGAAAGCAAAATTGCGGTCTTCAGATAAGTTGTGATTTTTAATTATCTTCTTCCGGTTTATTTCGCAAAAACAGAATATGAATCTGACTACTCCCTCTCTTCGGGTTGCTTCCATTGATATACTGCGGGCATTGACCATGGTACTGATGATCTTTGTCAATGACCTATGGAGCCTGAAAGATATCCCGGCCTGGCTGGAACATGTGGAACGTGGTGTTGATGGAATAGGCCTTGCAGATACGGTATTCCCAGCCTTTCTGTTCATTGTGGGCATGTCCGTCCCGTTTGCTTTTGAGAACAGGAGGAAAAAAGGCGATAGCCAAAAAGACCTGGTGGTGCATGTGCTGGTAAGAACCATTGCACTGCTGGTGATGGGTGTGTTTTTAGTAAATGGAGAGTCGATCAATGAGGCTGCAACAGGCATGCCCAGGTTGCTATGGAATGTGATCTGCTGCACCTGCTTCATTGCTATCTGGAATGCATACCCGAAAACTGCCAACAAGAATCTTGTACTGGTAGCCAAAGGGGTTGCGATCCTGGTTTTATTTGTGCTGGCCTTTATTTACCGGGGCGGGGAAGAAGCAGGGCGTTTTTCACCTAAATGGTGGGGCATACTGGGTTTGATCGGGTGGAGCTACCTGGTATCGGGATTGGTTGCTGTTTTTGCGAAAGATAATATCAGGGTCATTGCAGGAGCATGGATCTTTCTTGCCCTGTTGAGCATGTTGTGGCATGCTAAACTTGTTCCATCCTTTCTTCATTTCATACCGCATTCGATCATTGGCGGAACGGAAGCAGGACTGACCATGGGGGGCGTATTGACATCCATGATCTTCAGGCATTATCGGGCAAAAAATGATAACAAAATGCTTAGTATCGTTCTGTTATCCTTTGCTGCCCTGCTGATCCTGTTATCCATGATCACCAGGCCCTACTGGGGGTTGGCAAAACTGGGGGCAACACCGGCCTGGTTATTTCTATGCAGCGCTTTTACCGTCATGGCCTTCGTCTGGATCTACTGGCTGGTTGATGTTTTTGGTAAGGCGAATTGGTTCTCGATCGTAAAGCCAGCGGGAACCGATACTTTGCTTACTTATCTTATCCCTTACTATGCCTATGCCACAACGAATTTTCTTGGCATTCATAT
>JAHEFC010000093.1:10193-11568 GCA_024640385.1 Sphingobacteriales bacterium | reverse complement strand
AAGAATGGCAGCGGGGATGATGGTGATCATGAACTGATCAGGCTCAACAACTCGTGGCACGAGATCACTGTGCCGGTGACAGAACAGGATCGGGGTGGATTCAGTATCATACACAGTTTTGTAAAACATAACCGTTTTTTCCAGGTAGTACAGGAAATTGACGTCCCCTGGACAAATAAGAAACTGGACATCACGGTGGAAACCTTCAGGGACAAATTACTCCCCGGATCCACCGAAACCTGGAAAGTAAAAGTGAAAGGATACAAAGGCGAGAAGATCGCGGCTGAAATGCTCAGTTCCATGTATGATGCTTCACTGGATCAGTTCAAATTCCATCAATGGTATTTTCCAGGCCTGTTTTCAGATCATACGGTAAAGCTATGGGAATCATCATCCAACTTTACTACAACCAATGAAGAAACTCATGTTGATGGGAATCAATACGTGCAATTTACCCAAAAACAGTACGACAGATTCATATGGAACGATCTCAATTCCTATGAACTGAGTGCAGCACCTATTGCTATGAATGCAGCTCCCGGAGCGCTGAACGAAAACGTCCAGGTTAAGATCAGGGGGAAAGCTTCGGTAACCGACACAGCAAGTTACAACCTCGCTGGAAAGGTTGCAGGAGTCACTGTTACTGAAGTAAACCAGCCAGGGGGTGAACCAATTAATCCCCGCCGCAATTTTTCCGAAACGGCTTTCTTCTTCCCTTCCCTGACCACCGACGAGAATGGAGACATCAGTTTCACTTTCACCATGCCGGAATCTCTCACCAAATGGAAATGGCAGATGCTTGCACATACCAAAGACCTGGCCAGTGGTACGTTGATCAAAAACATCATCACCCAGAAAGACCTGATGATCCAGCCCAATATGCCGCGATTCCTCCGCGAAGGCGATAAAATTCGTCTATCCGCCAGGGTTAGTAACCTGACGGATAAGGAAGTCAGTGGCCAGGCCTTCCTGCAGTTGATCGATCCCGAAACCGGAAAACCGGTTGACGGGTGGTTCCAGAATATCTTTCCATCCCAATATTTTACAGTGGATGCGCGTCAGACCGGGGCAGTGCATTTTGAGATCCAGGTTCCTGCCAATTATAATAAACCATTACAATACCGTGTAGTTGCCAAATCGGGTACACAGACCGATGGTGAAGAAAATTACATCGCGGTTCTATCAAACAGGATCATGGTCACTGAATCCCTGCCCATCATTATGAAGGGCAATGGCAGCAGGAATTACAAGCTTAATGGTCTGCTGGGATCTGCTACTTCCAATTCCATTTCCCATCAGAGCCTGACCTTAGAGTACAGTACCAATCCGGCATGGTATGCAGTACTTGCCCTGCCCTACCTGATGGAATATCCCT
>JAHEFC010000093.1:0-10183 GCA_024640385.1 Sphingobacteriales bacterium | reverse complement strand
GCAGAATTTTTCCCGGTTTTACGCTAACGCACTGGCATCATTAACTGCCAACAGTTCACCTGCCATACAGAAGATGTTTGAAAAATGGAGAACCTCTGATACCGCCGTATTCCTCAGCAATTTGATGAAGAACCAGGAACTCAGGAATATTCTCTTAGAACAAACCCCCTGGGTCATGCAGGCCAAATCAGAATCAGAACAGAGGCGCAACATTGCCCTGCTGTTTGACATTAACAGGCTGTCAAAAGAACTTTCTTCCAATCTGTCCAAACTGGCAGAGATGCAATTGGAGAACGGAGCATTTCCCTGGTTCAAAGGCGGCAGGGACGACAGGTACATCACGCAATACATTTTGACAGGCATTGGACGTTTGGAAAAGCTGAAAGCGATCCCGGCGAATACTCTTGTCCAAATGGAACAGATCCGCAACAATGGATTGACATATGCAGATCAAAAGATCAAAGAAGATTATGATCAGTTGATAAAAAACAAAGCCGACCTGAAGAAGAATAATCTCAGCAATCTGCAAGTGCAGTACCTGTACTTGAGGAGTTTTTTCAAAGAAGCTATTCCATCTTCCAGTAAAAAAGCTTACGATTATTATTATGGCCAGGCCAAGCAATACTGGGTGGGCCGAAACCTGATCAACCAGGCAATGATCGCATTAGTGATGAACCGTTCTGGTAACAAGTCTACAGCCGGTGCCATTATCAAATCACTCAAAGAAAATTCCATTACAACTGAAGACCTCGGCATGTACTGGAAAACAAACAGCATGGGTTATTACTGGTATCAGTCACCTATAGAAACCCAGGCCCAGGTGATTGAGGCTTTTTCAGAGATCAGAGCGGATGAAACGTCGATTGAAAACATGAAACTTTGGCTGCTGAATCAGAAAAGGGTTCAGGACTGGTCAACTACCAAGGCCACGGCAGATGCTGTATATGCATTTTTAAGAACAGGAAAGAATATGTTGTCCAATGCGCCCGATGCAGCAATTCAGATCGGCGACAGGCAAATTGTTTCCGCTTCTGAAAAACAGGAAGCAGGTACGGGGTATTTTAAAAACGTGATACCGGGTATAGCTGTTAAACCATCCATGGGCGATGTAAAAGTAAAACTGCAGGGTAACTCCGGCTCAGGCATCAGCTGGGGAGCCGTGCACTGGCAGTATTTTGAAGATATGGACAAGGTGAAAAGCGCAGCCACACCGGTTCAACTCAGCAGGGCATTTTTCATCGAAAGAAATTCAGATAAAGGGCCGGTACTGGTTCCCATAAAAGAAGGGGGAGAATTAAAAGTGGGTGATAAGATCAAAGTCAGGATTCAGCTCAAGGCCGACCGGGATATGGAATATATGCACCTGAAAGACCTCAGGGCTTCAGGTACCGAACCAGTCAATGTGATCAGCAGTTACAAATGGCAGGGAGGCCTGGGTTACTATGAAGCTACCCGGGATGCCAGTACAGACTTCTTCTTCTCCTGGCTTCCAAAAGGAACCTGGGTGTTTGAATATCCCCTGTTCGTAACTCATTCCGGCGATTTTGCAGCAGGTATTTCCACCATTGAAAGCATGTATGCCCCTGAATTTAATGCCCATTCTGAAGGAAGTCGGATCGGAGTAGGCCAGGAAGGCCGGGAATAGCGCTAAATCTGTATTTTTGCGGCTTCTTAGCAAACAATGGATCACGAAAAAGTTTACTATATCCCGGCCAGGTTTAGAAGGGTTGAGAACATGCATATCCTGTTCTGGCTCATCAAGGATGCCTGTTGGGCCCTGAATTTCAAATACATGGCCCTGTTCATGATCATTCCCACCATGGGTGTTGCGATCATGATCACCTGGCAAACCCGGTATATCGTGTCAGAATTTCTGCACAACCTGGCAGTCATACTCTGGATCGTAGCCAACTGCACCTGGATGATCGGCGAATTTTACGGCTGGGACGAAAACCTCATCGGCCCTTACGGATTGAGGCAATTTGCCCTGATCCCGTTCGTGATGGGACTGCTTGTGTTGTTCTACTACTATTTCGTGTTGTCCAGGAAAAAAGGCTTCAAGGAAAAAATGTTCCGTCGTACTGACGAGATCCTCGAAAAAGAACTTGAATCACAATAATATTTTTGACTTTTTACTTTTGACTTTTTGAATTATAAATTATGTATCGCACCCATACTTGTGGAGAATTAAGGATCGCAGATAAAGGAAAAGAAATTTCACTGGCCGGCTGGGTTCAAACGGTAAGAAAATTCGGAGCTATCACGTTTGTTGATCTCCGTGACCGTTATGGGATCACCCAGCTGGTATTCTCAGAGTCGCTCAATAGCCAGCTTGATGCCCAACCCCTGGGCAGGGAATTTGTGTTACAGATCAATGGCACCGTGCTGGAACGCAGCAATAAGAATGCGAATATTCCTACGGGAGAGATCGAGATCGGCGTTTCTTCATTCGTAATACTGAATAAATCAGCAGTTCCTCCCTTCACCATCCAGGACGATACAGATGGCGGTGACGACCTCCGCATGAAATACCGCTACCTGGATCTTCGCAGAAATGCTGTGAAGAAAAATCTTGAACTAAGATATGCGGTCAATCGTGCTGCAAGGAATTATCTCCATGAAAACAACTTCATGGACATCGAAACACCTTTCCTGATCAAGTCCACTCCCGAAGGTGCACGCGACTTTGTTGTACCATCAAGGATGAACCCGGGCCAGTTCTATGCGCTTCCCCAATCCCCGCAAACCTTTAAGCAATTACTGATGGTAAGTGGATACGACAGGTATTACCAGGTGGTGAAATGCTTCAGGGACGAGGATCTCAGGGCCGACAGGCAACCAGAGTTCACCCAGATCGATTGTGAAATGAGTTTTGTGAAGCAGGAAGACATCCTGAATATGTTTGAAGGCATGATCAAACATATTTTCAAAGCCGTAAAGGGTGTCGATTATACTGAAGCCGTTCAGCGCATGACCTGGGAAGAAGCCATGTGGAATTACGGGAACGACAAACCTGATATCCGCTTCGGCATGAAAGTGCTGAATATCAAATCAGCATTCACACTTGGCGGCGAGATCGTTGCCAAAGGTGAGCTGCTTGCCGGTTCAGAGTTTTCAGTTTTCAACGATGCGGAAACCGTAGTGGCCATTGCAGTTCCCGGTGTTGCTGAATATACCAGGAAACAGGTTGATGAACTAACAGAGTGGGTTAAACGCCCGCAGATCGGCATGAAAGGGCTGGTCTACATTCGTTATAATGCAGACGGCACTGTAAAAAGCAGCGTAGACAAATTTTATACTGAAGATCAACTGCGTGCCGTTGCAGAAGCCGCGGGCGCAGGCAAAGGTGATATGGTATTCATCCTGGCAGGAGCAGAAGAAAGAACCCGGAAAGCCATCAGCGAACTGAGGCTTGAAATGGGCGAAAGGCTTGGCTTCAGGAAGAATGATGAATTCAAACTGCTCTGGGTACTGGACTTCCCGCTATTTGAATACAGTGAAGAAGATAACCGTTGGGTTGCACGTCACCACCCTTTCACTTCTCCCAAACCAGACCATATTGAAGTGATGATCGGGAACAGCCCGGTAATAACTAACGCTGCCGAATACCTGAAACATCCTTACGCGCAGATCAAGGCGAATGCTTATGACATGGTGTTGAATGGTAATGAGATCGGTGGCGGTTCCATCAGGATCTTCCAGCGTGAGTTGCAGGAAAAAATGTTCGACGCCTTAGGCATGAGCAAGGAAGAAGCGCTGCACAAATTCGGCTTCTTATTAGGCGCCTTTGAATACGGTGCACCTCCGCATGGAGGTATAGCATTTGGGTTCGACAGGCTCTGCGCCATCCTCGGCGGATCAGAGAGTATACGCGACTTCATCGCATTCCCAAAAAATAACAGCGGCCGTGATGTAATGCTGGATGCACCGTCTACGATCGATCAGAAACAGCTTGATGAGCTTGCATTAAAATTAGGATAGATTTAGAGATAGTTAGATAGGGAGATAGAGAGAGTATGCTTTCTATCTCCCTATTTTTCTATCTCTCTATCTTGATTTACTTCCTTGACCAAACCTCATTAATCGGATCCCCTTTACTGGATTTCCCCGAGTGGTACCAATCATTCTTATCCAGCTTTCCATTAAAGCTTAACGACATGCCCACCCTGCTGCTGTCGCGCGAGAAGAACTCGATATGCTCTGTGTAGATGCCTTTGTCGAATGTGTAACTGCCTCCGCCGGTTCCAAAAAATTCACCTGTTTCAGTATTGATCGCGGCCCATTGAAATCTTGTAGATGAAAGGATCTTGATGGTCTTGCGCGGGCCCGAGGTGTGTATGGGGGTGAGCTGGCCATTCTGTTCTCGCTGGGTAATGCGCCAGTTGCCGGCAAGATTTTTGGTACCATCGTCCACCCTGGTAAAAGTCAAGGTAACCCTATTGTAGGTGGATTCCATCTTGTCCCCACTAATCTTCACTACCATGCGGTATTCCTTACCCACATCTTCCTTATTTTCAGAATTGAATTCTGAAATACCTTTTATCTCTCCTGCGTATGAGGTTATGGTTCCTCCATGTGTACCATAAAACTTCTTTTCCTTTATGTTGTATCGTGAAGATGCCAGGTAATTATCAGCGATCACTAGCGTGATAATATCATCACCCTTACGGGCCTCCCAGGCTCCCTGTACCTTATCCTGGGACAATAAAAAGTTTGAAACTGTAACCATAAATAAACAAAGTATCAATGTCTTCATACCCTAATTTAAACAATTAAGATTATTTTGGTACACAACCTTAAACTCAATGACTGAAAGGGCAAAATTTTCAGGCAGGATTGGCTTTATTCTCGCCGCTGCCGGGTCTGCTGTTGGCTTGGGTAATATCTGGCGCTTCCCTTACCTGGCAGGCAAAAATGGCGGTGCTTCATTTCTCCTGATCTACCTGCTATTCATTGCCTTCATTTGCTTCCCTATCATGACTGCCGAGATTGCCATCGGCCGTAAAGCCGGCCTGAATGCATATGGATCTTACAAGAAGATAGGCAGCGGCAGCTGGGGCAGCGTTGGAATACTGGGTATAATCATCGGAATCCTGGTATTATCGTTCTACAATGTTGTGGCTGGCTGGGCATTCGGCTACTTCATCGAGATTGTTTTCAGCGATCTGCTCAGTGTGAAAGACTATGGAACTCATTTCGCACACTATGTTGCTGATCCCAGCGACAACCTTTTCTTCTCCATGGGATTTATGATACTAACAGCATTGATCGTGTCTCAGGGAATACAAAAAGGCATTGAAGTGGCAAACAAGATCATGATGCCGGGTCTTTACATTCTTCTTATTGCCCTCATTGTGTATAGCCTGACTTTACCAGGTGCCATGAAAGGTGTTGAATTCTACCTTATCCCGGATATCACCGAAATTACCAGGCATACTTTTCTCGATGGAGTCAGGCAGGCTTTTTTTTCACTGTCATTGGGAATGGGAGCTTTGCTGACTTACGGTTCTTACCTGCATAAAGACCAGAACATTGTTTCATCAGCAGCTATCATCACCCTTGCAGATACCATGGTTGCTTTCCTGGCAGGATTAATGGTATTTCCCCTGGTGTTCTCGGCAGGACAGTCGCCTGCAGAAGGCCCGCCTTTGGTATTCATGATTCTTCCCAAGATCTTCCAGGATATGGGGCCGATCCTGGGCCGGATTGTAGGTGGCTCATTCTTCCTGATGTTATGTTTCGCAGCATTGACTTCCACGATCTCCATGCTGGAAGTACCCACCGCTTATCTTGTAGATGAGAAAAAACTGCCAAGAAAAAAAACAGTATGGACGTTGGCAACAGTTGTTTTCATTATGGGCTTACCGAGTTTACTCAGCCAGGGAACGAAAGGGTTTGATATGCTCAATAAACTCAGTTTTTATCATGGACGTGATTTCATGACATTTATTTCAGACCTGGCAGACATGGGACTCACACTAAGTGGATTCCTGTTATGCATTTTTGTTACCTATCGCTGGAAACTATTCAATATGCATGAAGAGCTGGCGATAGGAAGTCCCGGATATATGAGCTCGGGCTTACATCATTTCATCAATTTCAGTATAAGGATAATCTGCCCGATAGCCATGGGCATACTTTTTACCATGCTCATGCTGGAGAAATTTTTCGGGCTGGACAATATTTTTTAGGGCCGGCGGGCTCAAAGCTGATATTTGTTAACTTCATAGCAAACGCAGTTTGCTATGATCAGAAGACAATTTATCAAAACCGGTGCCATGGCCGTTGCTGGCACATTGGCCTTGCCTGAATTACTCAAGGCAGGCCCCAGTTACCCGAAAAAACTCGTAGGCCTTCAACTCTATTCCGTGAGGGACGAAATGGGCAAGGATCCCCTGGGAACCCTGAAACAATTATCGGCTATGGGTTACCGTTATGCAGAACATGCATGGTACAGGGACAGGAAGTTTTACGGATGGACAGCCAAAGAATTCAAAAAAATACTGGACGACCTGGGGATCAAAATGCCTAGCGGGCATACCGTATTCAGGTCATCACACTGGGACGATGCAAAAAAGGATTTCACTGACGAATGGAAATACACGGTTGAAGATGCAGCTGTTCTAGGGCAGCAGTACGTTATTTCTCCCTCCATGGAAGATAAAGTGAGGAAGGAACCTGATGCCCTGAAAAAATTCATGGAACTGTTCAATAAGAATGGTGAATTATGCCAGAAATCGGGAATGAAATTCGGGTATCACAATCACGACTTTGAATTCAGTGAAAAGCATGGCGACAGAACGCTGTTTGACATTATTCTTTCCAGTACGGATCCCAAGCTGGTGATGCAACAGCTTGACACAGGGAACCTGTACAACGGTGGTGCAAAAGCGCTTGACATTGTAAATAAATACCCCGGAAGGTTTGAATCCTGGCACGTGAAAGATGAGATCTCAGCATCTGCTGGTCATGGCGAAAAATATGAAAGCACGATCCTGGGCAAAGGAATTGTTCCGGTGAAAGATATTCTGACCATAGCCAGCAAGGCGGGTGGTCCCAACCAGTTCATCATTGAACAGGAATCTTATCAGGGCCTCACGCCGTTGGAATGCATGAAGCAGAATATAGGAATCATGAAAGACTGGGGATATAAAGCCTAATTAAAGAGTCAGAGAGAAAGAGAGCCAGAGAGTCAGATTTGACTCTCTGGCTCTTTGGCTCTCTATCTCTCTAGTGCGTGAGTATCCTCACACCAAAGACCCGCCCGGCGGTCTTTCCATAATTAGCTTCAACCCTGATAGTTATTTCACTCTTTTTTTCAGTGATCTCTGGTGGCAATGGATAAATGAAATCATAGAATTTTCCAGTCTTCCCACCTTTCCAATCCACGGTTGCGATATTTTTTCCATCTGCCAACAGATCAAATTTTCTGTCTTTATCGTCCCCGATATAAGTCAGCAGAAGGCTGTTGTCTTTAACCGGGTCAATCTTCACGGAGAACTGGAAATAGTTGCCGGCCCTGGCCTCCCGGCCTTTTCTTCCAATGGCATCATCTACATACGACTTTTCCGATGCCACCAGTTTATGATCGCGTTCTGGTTGCATCTCTCCTATCCGGAAATTGTCAATTGTTTTCTCATCGATCTCTTTGGCACGTCTTTTCTCATCTTCATATTCTTGTTGCCTGGCTGTCCATTCGGATTCTGAGAAATAATCCCAGTACACTGAATAATACTCGTTATATACCTGGTAGAATGGTTTCAGGGTCACATCGAAAGGCCTGCCAATACTAGCAGTACGGAATATCAGTTCATTTTCGTTTGTGCGTTGCAGCAAGTTGCTTATATTTCTTTCGTTGGTCATCAGCACCGGGGTACCATAGACCGGATCCGGCATTGATTTGCCCAGCGGGCCGGCAAGTACCAATGGGCCGTATTTGAAGGCAATGCGGTTTGGATTATCCGGCATGGCTTCGGTATAGAGATGCATTTTTGTAACAACAGAGATGGTATCGCCATTCTTGAAAAGCCCGGAAACCGTGTAATATCCTGTACTATCCACTTCCGCCTTATAAACCTTTCCATTCACCCTAACATCGGGTTCGCTTTCCTGCCAGAATGGCTTTCGAATCCTGACATTCAGCCTGGTGGGCTTTGCATGTTTAAAACTGATCTGGATATTCTCCGAATTCGGGAACGATGTATTCATCTCCATGATCACCGCTTTTTCTTTCCAATTGACCTTGGAGGGGATGAAGAGATTGACCCAGATGGTATTCAGGTCGTCGTGCGAGTAGATCTGTTCCTGGTATTTGCTGTGGTTTTCGATACCGCTGCCAACGCAACAGGTGAAAGTGGAGAATGAGTCGCTGAACTGCTTGATGGTGCCCATCCGCAACGGGACAAAATAACACATCATGCCAGTTTCCGGATTTTGCGATGCCAGGATATGGTTATACAAGGCCCTTTCGTAATAGTCCATGAACCGCGCATTCGGATTCCAGCTGTTCAGGTGCCGGGTCAGTTTGAGCATGTTGTAGGTATTGCAGGTTTCGCAGGTATTGTCGCTAAGCCTGTCGTTCAGTTTATCCTCTTCACCACAATACTCGTAATTGCTGTTACCGCCGATCACATAGGAGTGATGATTCACCATGGTCTGCCAGAAAAATGAAGCGATGGTACTGTCTCTTTTGTTCCCGGTCAGTTCATATTGGAGGGCCGAGCCTTTGGCTTTCGGCACATTGGTATTGGAGTGTTTACCAGGAAGTGGATCCATTTGTTTCGAAAGGGGAAGCATAACGAAATCGTCAAAAAACTTATAGGAGAGATCCAGGTATTTTCGGTTTCCAGTTTTTTCGTAGAGGTTAGCGAGGGCGTCATTCATACCTCCGTATTCGCATTTCAGCATTTTTTGGAGGGCCGAATCAGGTAGGTGGTTGATGGTGTTATAGGTCCAGTCGCCCAGCTTTTTTGCCAGCTCCAGTGCTTTTTTATCCCCAGTGTATTGGTAGACATCCAGCAGTCCAGCGAGGATTTTATGGACTGTATACCAGGGGCTCCAGCCACCGTTGAGGTCAAAACCTGAAGACCGGATCTCACCTCTGCTGACCTGAGCAAAGATGGAATCTTCGTTAGGGATGGCACCGATGTAACCAGAACCCCTGGCTTTTTGGCAGCGTTCCAATTCTTTGATCATGTATGCCAGGTTCCGTTTCAGGGTATCATTTCCGGTGGAGGCCCACATCATGGAAGCTGCGGAAAGGTAGTGTCCCAGGGTATGTCCTGATAACCCTTCAGACTCCCAGCCACCGTAAACCGAGTCCTTCACAGGAAGGTGGGCGTTCTGGTGAAACCGGTGTAGGAGCCGGTCTGGTTTCAGGAGGAGCAGGTAGGCCAGGTTTTTTTCCCGTGCAGAAAAGAAGGAGGACGGCTTTAAAAGTAAGACATCTTCCAGGGGGAAAGGTTTTGCCTTTGGGATGACAGCAAAATGAGTGACAGGTTTAATAGGTTGAGAATGAGCAAATTGAAAACATATACATACAATTTTTAAAGATATGAGACAAGCCCGGAATTTCATAAAATGAAAATAATGGAAAAAAAGGACGCCCTCCCTTCCGATTTTCAAAAAAAACTTACCCACATTACTTCAAATTAAATTTGAATATAATTGATCCAAACATTGCATAAAAGCCTTGTCAGTATTATATTTGAGCGTCATTCTTCTTAGCTCCAATAGTTACTGAAAACCTCCCGATCTACCTTTTATCTAATCGAAGAACCTCCCGGTCAAGTTGAATCGTAATTATTACAGGTTTAAATACTCATAATCAATACGATATGACTATTTATTCCGTTATAAGTAAAGTTGAAAACCCTTGTTAAACACCTAAGCACAAATACCCTGGAATGCTAACTGACTTCCACCAAATTAAAACCCGGTACAACCAACTGGGAAGAGGGCGAGTTTTGCGCCTCCTCCTGGTTTTCGTATGTGCGGTGGTGTTAGGTGGGGGTGTCAGGGCGGAGGGGGATACTTCGACTGTCAAGTCAAGTTTTAATTCAAGCAAGGTTTTTATTGTAGCTGACTGTCCTGTCATCCCGGGTACAATAAGCGGGAATCAATCAGTTTGTTCTGGAGCCGCAGTCGCCCAAATCACATCAACTGCTGGTGCTACTGAAACCGG